>NZ_LKET01000051.1 GCF_001317355.1 Oxobacter pfennigii | reverse complement strand
AATCTTTGGAGGAACTTATGCCTTGGTCGGAAGAGGTTCAGGCTATATGCGGGAAATAGATGACCGCTACTTGTAGTTTAGCCAGTCCTGATTTATCTTACAAGGCACTCTGTTATTGCGCGCTTACGAACTAACTATATGGCTGAAACTGTATTTGGTGGCAATAAAACTGCTTATGATGTAGCAGAAGTAGCACTTGATATTACAGTTATGGGTATATTTGGTGTAGCTACAGATAACAAATATACAAGGATCAAAACACCAATAATATTTAAGGGACATGGCGGACGTGGATTTAAACCAACTACTAAAACTATGGTATTGTATGCAAATCCTAATGCGGAAGGAGGACCAGGCGGAACATTTTTTGCGTATAAAGGTGGCACAAAATTTAGAATAGACTGGGATCCGGCTCATAGTTTACATGGACACTGGGGAGTTGGTAAGGCTGCGCAAAAAATACACCGAGGTATCTATCCTTGGAACTGGGGACAAGATTTAGATAAATAAAGGAGCCTAAAATATGAGAATAATATTTGATGAATACGGAGATAGTTTGCATCAGTTAAATATAAGGGATATAAAAACCTACGATTATAAATCAATGGAAAATCTCAAAGAAATTATTAAAATACTATCAAATGGAGATAAATTTTATTTTCAATTTGCTCGAGAAGATTATTTCTTAGAAGATAATGAACTACTAGAATACAGGAATCAGGTACCACAGTATCTTAAACAAAACGGATTTTATGAAGTAAAATATAGGCTTGATGAAACACGTTTTGATAGCATTGGCTATTTACCGACAAATGAGGGGACATATAATCAAATACTTATATTGTGGCAATACTTCGAGACTTTAGTATTCTTTAATCCAAGCTCGATATTAAGTTGGAAGGAATTTGGTAATAAATTCGACTGGAAAAAACCTCTTATTTCTCCATTTGAATTTATTGAAAAAAAATATACCAACTCAATATTTATTAAAGGACATGACGGAGATAACTTAATTTTTATATATGGAAGGGATTTTGATGAATCATTAATAAAGGATGTAATAAGATTTATAGGTAATTGAACAAATTTTATTATAAAGGATGTTTCATTATTTTGAATGTTTATCATCAATAATTAATGAAACATCTTTTTTTATATAACAAGCCATGTTTACAGAAGAGACAACAGGCCATTTCACAGACCGATCATAAAATTAATTAATTATACAGGAGGCAGCAAGATGAAATTCAACGAGCATTGCCCATTAAAAAAATGTACTATTAGCGAAGCAGAATGCATTGAAATAATTGCTGAGTTATGTGATTTAAAAACTGAGGGGCATACAAAAGCAATCAGAGAAAATTTCGGATTATCAAATAAACAAACGTTAAAAATCTGTGAGGGTTGTTCTAACTACAAAAAGTCTTAAAACGCATATGGTAATCCTGGAAGAGCAAATATATTGGAGAAATATGTACAAAATAGGACATAAATATATACCTATTTTTTTTAATTTTAAACTTTGAAAATAGGAAGTGAAGGTTATGCTTGTTAAGGGTGATGATATGAAGAAGCTTGAAAAACTAAATGCATGGTTTGATGTATCATTTGACAGCCTTGAACTTGAAGTTTTCGCTATAGCCAAATTTTCAAAAACAATAAAGTATTTACTCATCATAGAAAATTCCTGGCCTGAGTGGGTTGATTCACGATATTTTAAAGTTCTGGACGAAAGTGTTCCAATATATTGGATTAGCAATAAATATAATTTTTTCTTTAAATTAAAAAATAATAAATACGATTTTTCGATTCCAATTAGATCATATATGGGGCCTCCAGAGTTTATTGAAAATAGTGAGTTTCTTTTTGATATTTATGATAATCCATCAAAAGCACATGAGTTTTCCATTAAAGTTATAGAGAAGCATAAAGAAAAATAGCAATATCATAAAAATTTTTCTTCTTTACCATCCCGGTACTTAAGATGCTCAATAGCCATATACAACATAAGTAACCCTCCTTATTTTCCAATTAGGTCTATTATAGATTCTTTATTAAAACAGAGTTGCAATATCTTACGAAGGCGAATTAATCCTTTTTGCACTGTGATTAATTATTTTTAACCTTATAAACCGGAATTAGACATCTCACTTTTCTGTCACGATATATAAGCAGAGTAATTGCATTTAAAATGATGGTAACGATGAGAAGAACTGCGGCGGCCAACGCTACAGCAGCAGTTGTGTCCATAAGAGCAGACCAATCCTCAATCTTAACCAGATGATAGTTATAGAAAATCTGAAAACATAGTGAAACAACACAGGCAGTGATGCTCATAATTGAAAGAGCAGCCCCATTTCCATGATCATGATTTTTATATCGTATGAGATTAACGAAAGGAATCATCCAGGCAATCAGGCCCAGCACGAGGCTTCCGGGATTAAGTAAACTAATCATAGCATACTCCTTTTATAAAGAATTTGTACAATACCTTCTAAGCAAATTCTAATTTATTATGTCCTTGCCAGAGAAGTATTTTGCCTCTTTTTTGTATGGTATTATTCACCTGAGAAGTACTCCCCTAAAACTCTTTGGGCCCTGGCAACTGAATAATTATATTCCATCCATTTATAATCCCTGTTTATGGAATTGTATTTCTCCCTGAGGCGTACCTTCACATCCTCTGGAAAGTCGGCTCCCCTTGCCTCCATAAGTTCAACGACCTGGGGGACGCTGTCGTATGAGAGGTTTAACAGGTACATTATATCTATATTTCCCGTGGCATAATACCTTTCAATATTATTCCGGGCAATTATGCTGTGGACGTTCATAAAATTAAGGGCCACATATATTAAGACTGCGCAGGTGAAGGAGACTTTGAAGAACTGGAACCTGACATGCCATATTTTTACCATGGCAAGTATGAACAATATGAACATGAGGAGCATAAATATATGTACGTATATCCTAAGCTCGGTATAGCCGTAGGCCTCTTCATACATTGACATCTTATAGTGGGCAGAGAATAACATATTACAGGTAAATATCACAAGGGCGCTTAAGAAACCGTTCAATACCCTATTTAGCTTAATATTGTCATTTTTAGCCACCCTCATGGCTGTTATCAATATGGCAAAATTGATCATAGTCACCGCCACCAGTTCAAAGAAGCCCCTCCTGGCATACTCGGCATAGGTAAAGCCCTGGGGCACCATGCCTTCCGCCCCTCCATAAAGATAGGAGAACTGTATTATAGTAAAAAGAAGATATACCGCATTCATTACCCCCAGCATTGTAATTATAACCGTAGGATCTATATTACCTTCCTTTTCCAACTCCGGATATTCCCTGTTGGCATCTGAAAATTTAAAGCTCCAGGCATATCCGAATACATAAAGGAAAACGCCTCCTGTCAAAATGATGTGGATAAATAAATTATCCATTTTAATGAAGTCAAAAATATCTGCCATGTTTCTTATATAATGATTAAAAACCATATCAGCCGAAGAAAGAAGGGGAACTACAAATATGAGGACGGGGAGGGAGGCAAGAAGCCCTATCAGTATGCTTCTTCTGGTTTTATTAATTTCACCCTTTTCTTTCTTTGCAGTCAATTGTTTTAAAAATATAAAGGGCTTTAATACATTCAAAAATGAAAGGTAAAATATCCTCTCTGCCATCTTTATTATAAAAGAAGGCTTGGACCAATCGGGTTTTTCATTTGTCACAAGTATGGTGTAGGCTACTGTAAGTAAGGGCACACACAGGGCATTCAATGTGGCCAGGAAGCTGTTGGAACGGATTGCGAAGTTTGAAGAAAGCAGGAATATTACTGCCAGTACAAACCAGCCCGTCTTCCTTTTATAGTTTATCCTCTCCCTCGCGCTGTAGAAAAAGAACCCCATAAGCAGTACGCCGAATATGGTGAATGACAACCCCGGATATTTATCATAAAACAGATAATCAAATGCCATTCCCACCAGGAAAGCAAATATTACAGTATGTATTCTGTCCCTGCTCCCTATTTTTCCCTCTTCTTCCGCCCTTTTTAATTCTTCATCACTCAAAGGTCTTTCATATTGAACATTATCATCAGACATAAAATCACTCCTCTTTTTATACTATACCATAGTTTCCCATATTTTTAATTGTCTCATCGATAATCTTGAATCCATCTTCTATACCATCCTTTTCATGAAAATCCAAAAGGATATCATTGTTTTTTTGATAGATAGTGATTAGAGGTACAGGACAGAATTCGCGCGCATATAAAAACTGCTTAAGCTGTTTGCCCAAGCAGTTTTAACTTATAAATTTATAAATCTTCTTTATCTTCGTTGTTTATTTTGGCTATGGATACGACATTGGAATCATCGCCGGTTTTCATCAGTTTGACGCCTAAGGTATTTCTTCCCGTTTCGGATATGTTTGAAACATTCAATCTTATTACGGTGCCCATATCGTTAATCATCAATATTTCATCCGGGTCTCTTACCACCTTTGCGCCTACCAGTTTTCCTGTCTTTTCGGTGACTTTGTAGGTTTTGACTCCCTTGCCGCCTCTTCCCTGGGGTGAATACTGCTTAAGAGGCGTCCTTTTTCCGAAGCCCCTTTCGCTGACGGTTAAAAGCTCGGCAGTCTCATCCACAACGTCCATACCGACGGCGATGTCGCCTTCCCTTAAGGTTATGGCTTTTACGCCGGCGGCCCCTCTGCCCATGGATCTGACGTCTTCCTCGCTGAATCTTATGCTGTAACCGTTGGAGGTCACAATAAGTATCTGCTGCTTTCCGTCAGTCAATTTAACTTCTATAAGCTCATCGCCCTGTTTTAAGTTAATAGCATACAGGCCGTTCTTTCTTATGGAATGGAACTGTTCTAATGGAGTCTTCTTTATAATTCCTTCCTTTGTAGTCATGACGATATATTTATCACTCTCAAATTCCTTTACCGTCATTACAGCCTGTATTTTCTCCCTGGTATTTAATTGCAGAAGATTGACTATGGCAGTGCCTTTTGCCTGCCTTGAAGCATCGGGGATTTCAAAGGCCTTCATAGTGTACACTCTGCCCTGGTTTGTAAAGAAGAGTATATTGTTATGGGTGGAGGTAATAAACAAATGCTCCACGAAATCCTCTTCCCTTGTGGTAAGGCCGGCTATGCCCTTCCCGCCCCTCTTTTGGGCGGTGTATGTATCGATGCTCAATCTCTTTACGTAACCAAAATGTGTAAGGGTTATTACAACCTGCTCCTCGGGAATCAAATCCTCTATATCTATTTCCTCTATTTTATTTACCAGCTTGGATCTTCTTCCGTCGGAATATTTCTTTCTTATCTCAAGGATTTCATCCTTTATAATCTGATAAACCAATCTTTCATTTGCCAGAACTTCTCTGTAGTAATTAATCATTTTGATAAGCTCGGCATATTCTTCCTCAATTTTTTCTCTTTCTAAGCCAGTCAATCTGGCAAGCCTCATGTCCACTATGGCCTGGGACTGGATTTCCGTAAGGCCGAATCTTTCCATTAAAGCCACCTTGGCATCGCCTACGGTTTTAGAACCCCTGATGATTTTTATTATTTCATCAATATTATCAAGGGCAATTCTTAAACCTTCCAAAATATGAGCCCTGGCTTCGGCCTTTGCAAGATCGTATTTTGTACGCCTTACTATAACTTCTTTTTGGAAGTTAAGATAATGATGAAGAATTTCCTTTAAGTTTAAAACCATCGGCTGTCCGTCAACCAATGCAAGCATTATAACTCCGAAGGTATCCTGCATCTGGGTGTATTTATACAGTAAATTCAATATAACATTGGCATTGGCATCCCTTTTTATCTCGATGACAATCCTCATTCCATCCCTGTCGGATTCGTCTCTTAAATCGGAAATACCTTCAATCTTCTTGTCTCTTACAAGCTCGGCGATTTTTTCAATAAGCCTTGCCTTGTTGACCATATAGGGGATTTCGGTAACTATTATCCTTGTCTTTCCTCCCGACATCTCCTCAATATCCGCCTTGGCCCTTACTGTAATCTTTCCGCGGCCTGTTTCATAGGCATTTTTTATGCCCTCTTTACCCATTATAATGCCTGCCGTCGGGAAATCAGGGCCTTTAACCTTGGCCATCAATTCCTTGACAGTAGCTTCCGGATTGTCGATTAGCATAACAACGCCGTCTATTACCTCGCCTAAATTGTGGGGAGGTATGTTTGTTGCCATACCGACGGCTATACCCTGGGAACCGTTAACCAGAAGGTTCGGAAAACGGGATGGAAGAACCAACGGCTCTTTTAATGTATCGTCAAAGTTAGGAATAAAATCAACGGTTTCCTTTTCAATATCCCTCATCATTTCCGATGCGATTTTACTCATCCTTGCTTCGGTATAACGCATTGCTGCAGCACTGTCACCGTCCACCGAACCGAAGTTTCCATGCCCGTCTATAAGCTCATATCTTGTAGAAAAATCCTGGGCAAGCCTTACCATCGCATCATAAACCGATGCATCACCATGAGGATGGTATTTACCCAAAACGTCTCCGACTATTCTGGCCGACTTTCTGTATGGTTTGTCGGAGGTTACACCCAATTCATTCATTGAAAAGAGTATTCTTCTATGTACAGGCTTTAAGCCGTCCCTTACATCGGGAAGAGCCCTGCCTGCTATAACACTCATGGCGTAATCTATATAGCTTTTTTTCATTTCATCTTTTATGTCTACTTGTACTATCTTATCTCTGTCCTGATCCACTTTTATTTCACCTCTTTTTTACTGCCCGCTATATATCAAGGTTTTGTACTTTTTTAGCATTTATCTCTATAAATTCTCTTCTTGGTTCTACCTTGTCACCCATGAGTATTGTAAATATCTCATCGGCGGCAATGGCGTCTCCTATATCAACCTTTAAAAGCACTCTGACTTTGGGGTCCATTGTGGTTTCCCACAGCTGCTCCGGATTCATTTCTCCTAAGCCTTTGTATCTTTGGATGGTATAGTTCTCCCTGCCTATCTGGTCTAAGAGCTTTTCAAGCTCTTTGTCTGAATATGTATAATATTCATTCTTGCCCTTGCTTACTTTATACAAAGGCGGCTGGGCAATATATACATGTCCCTTCTCAATCAAAGGCCTCATGTACCTGTAAAAGAAGGTCAGAAGAAGAGTCCTTATATGAGCGCCGTCAACGTCGGCGTCAGTCATTATAATTATTTTGTGATATCTTATTTTATCAACGTCAAAATCGTCATCTATGCCTGCTCCAAAGGCTGTTACCATGGACCTTATGGTCTCACTGCCCAGAATTTTATCCAGCCTCTGCTTTTCAACGTTCATTATCTTGCCCCTTAAAGGCAGGATAGCCTGGAATTTTCTGTCCCTGCCCTGCTTTGCCGAGCCGCCTGCCGAGTCACCCTCAACTATGTATATTTCACAAAGCTCTGCATTTCTTTCGGAGCAATCTGCCAGTTTTCCAGGTAAGGAGGTGTTTTCAAGGACATTTTTTCTCCTGGTAAGTTCCCTGGCTTTTCTTGCAGCTTCCCTTGCTCTTGCTGCAGTCAGTGCCTTGTCGTAAACCACCTTTGAGATTGAAGGATTTTCTTCAAAAAATGCAACTACACCTTCATATACAATGCCGTCAACTATTCCCCTTAACTCTGTATTCCCAAGCTTTGTCTTTGTCTGGCCTTCAAACTGGGGATTAGTCAATTTTACCGAAATAACGGCAGTAAGGCCTTCCCTTATATCTTCACCGGATAGCGGCTTATCATTTTCTTTTATGTAATTATACTTTTTTCCGTAATCATTAAAGGCTTTGGTCAGGGCTGCCTTAAATCCGCTTAAATGAGTTCCGCCCTCGGTTGTATCTATGTTGTTTGCAAAGGAAAATATATTTTCAGTATAGCTGTCATTGTATTGAATGGCTATTTCTACAATTGTATCGTCCTTTTTACCCTGAATTGATATGGGCTCGTTGAAAACTACTTCCTTGTTTTTATTGAGATATTTTACGAAAGAAACTATACCTCCTTCATAGTGGAAGGTTTCTTCCTTTCCTTCTCTGTCATCCTTTAGGATTATTTTTATTCCTGCATTCAAGAATGATAATTCTCTCAACCTGTTTGCAAGGGTGTCATAATCATAGTTGAGATCTTCGAAAATTTCAGGATCCGGCTTGAATATAGCTTTGGTTCCGGTACCTCTCGCATTGCCTACAACGCCGAATTCCGTTGCCGGTTTTCCCCTTTCATATCTCTGGCTGTATAACTTGCCTTCTCTTTTAACCTCAATAACAAGCCACTCGGACAGGGCATTAACTACCGATGCACCAACGCCGTGCAATCCTCCCGATACCTTGTATCCTCCTCCGCCGAATTTTCCGCCTGCATGAAGAATTGTCATTATAACCTCGACAGTGGGCTTTTTCATTTTAGGATGCATACCAACGGGCATACCCCTGCCGTTATCTGTTACCGAAATTGAATTATCCTTGCCTATTACAATTTCAATAGTATCGCAATAGCCTGCCAAAGCTTCATCTATACTATTATCAACTATTTCATATACAAGATGATGAAGTCCCCTTGGCCCGGTGCTTCCAATATACATACCCGGGCGCTTTCTTACGGCCTCTAATCCTTCTAAGACCTGTATCTGACTCTCATCATAGGTTTCTATATTTTTAGCCATTAAAATCCCCCTTAAACAATCCTTTTAATTTTTCTGCCATTTTAAAACCGTAATGACTACTCACTACGGTCTTCATAATTATACTCAAAGCGTATCTATAAAGCCACTTCTCTTACTTAAGGTAACAGATGATATGGGAGATAGGTATATAATGCTCTTTTTATTTATTTCCGCAAGAATGAAGGATTTGGGTTTTTCCTGGGATATCTTTCTTACAAACCCTTCTTCTTCAGCTGTTTTTAAAAACTGCTTTGTATCATTGGACATATTTGTTGATTCCATATCCATAATAGAAATTATACCCTTAATAGGTATAACAACATTTTCGCCCAGATGAATGAACATCGATTCGCCTCCTGTTTCTGAATTTAACCTTTGATTTCGGATAATTTTATAAAGACTTGAATTTTATAAATAATTATATAATAATTATACCCTTTTTTGCCATAATCTAAAAGGATAATTTATTTTCTCACTATTCCTCTATTTTATTTATCTTTCCTTCGATTACTTCAAAAAGATACCTGTCGTTTTTCCGGAATTCGATAATGTCGTTAATACTTGTACATGTTATGATGGTCTGGATGTTTTTTAAGCTGTCAAGCAGGAATTTCTGCCTGTTTATATCCAATTCGGATAATACGTCATCTAAAAGAAGCACCGGATATTCGGAGCATTCGCTTTTGATAAATTCCAGCTCGCTTAATTTAAGTGAAAGTGCCGTAGTCCTTTGCTGCCCCTGGGATCCGTAGGTTTTTACATCTATATTGTTTATATAAAAATCCATATCATCCCTGTGAGGGCCAACTGTGGTAATCCCTCTCCTTATATCCTCCTGCCTTCTCTCAATAAGCTTTTTATAAATTCCGATCTTTAAATCTTCCCTGTTTGAAACTCCTTTGAATTGGGTGGAATAGGATATTGATAGCTCCTCTTTTCCGTTGGTGATTTTCCTGTGTATAAGCTTTGCCAAAATACCTATCTTTTTTATAAAATCCAGCCTGTAAGTGATTATATAAGAACCGTACTGGGATAACTGCTCATCCCATACGTCCAGGGTTTTAGTCAGCGAATTATCATATTTGATGGATTTTAAAAGGTTGTTCCTTTGAAGCAATACCTTGTTATATTGATTAAGATTATAAAAGTAATTGGGCTTTACCTGGGATATTTCAACATCCAGAAACCTTCTTCTAAAAACCGGACCTTCCTTTACGAGCTTTAAATCCTCGGGGGAAAACATGACCACATTTAAATTTCCGAACAGATCGGACATCTTATCTATCCTGACTCCGCCTACTTTAATGTTTTTAGCCTTTCCGTCAAATAAGTTTATTTCAATGGTAGTCACCATTTCTTTTTTTACTACCTCATTTTTGATGCTGCTGATTGATGTATCCCATCTTATAATCTCCTTATCCTTGAAGGTTCTGTGAGACCTTCCGGTGCCGCACATATATATGGATTCCACCAGGTTTGTTTTTCCCTGGGCATTATTTCCAAAAAATATATTAAGCCTGGGATGCAGATGCAAGGACAGCTTATCATAATTTCTGTAGTTTTGAAGCGCCATTCTGCTTACATACATAGAAACCTCCGGGAACTTAAGCAACAATTAAATTAAGAACCATTTATTATTCTATCACATATTCTCCAAGACCTTCCACACTTACTACATAGCCTTTATAAAGCTTCTTTCCTCTTTGTGTGGCAGCTTCACCGTTAACCTTTACAATTCCGTCTTGTATCATGGCCTTGGCGGCTGCTCCGTGTTCTGCTATACCTGCCCATTTTAAGAATTGGTCAAGCTTAATGAATTCTGTATTTATAGTTACCTTGTTCATCAAATGCACCTCTTAAGTGAAGTATTTTTAATATAACAAATCAAAGATTCATACATAATATTATATTATGCAAAAAAAGCCCAACTTAGTTGGGCTAATCTTACTGAGATATCAATCTTACAGGTAATATCAGATATGTATGGCTTTCCCAGTCCTCTGTCTTCAATATACAGGGGCTTACGCTGCTTGAAAGCTCAAGATAAATTTCATCGGTATCGATTATCTTCAATACATCAATAAAATATTTTGAATTAAATGCAATTTTTATATCGCTTCCTTCAAATTCTATACCTACCTGCTCATGTACATTTCCCAATTGAGAATTGGATGTGATGATTATTTCATCATTTCCTATTTCCATTTTTATAAGGTTTGTCTTGCCTTCCTTGGCAAGTAAGGAAGCGCGCTCTATGCTGTCCAATAAAAGTTTGGTGTTTACCTTTACCTTTGTCTTGAATTCTTCGGGTATTATCTGCCTGTAGTTCATGAATTCACCGTCTAGCAGCCTTGATATTACCCTTGTATTGTTTATGGTAAAGAGAATATGATTGGGTGTGAAGGTTATGGCTATGTCATCATCGGTCTGCGCCAGTATTTTTCCCACTTCGCCTAAGGTTTTGCCGGGTATGACAGCTGTTATATCGTCGGCATTTCCTAAATTTGCCCTTCTTAAAGCCAGCCTATAGGCATCCAGTGCCACCATTGTCAAAACGCTGTTCCTTACCTCGAACAAAACACCCGTTAAAATAGGCCTTGTTTCATCCTGGGCAGCTGCAAATATGGTCTGCCTTATCATATTCTTAAGTAAGTCCTGAGGAATCCTGTACAGTATGTTTTCGTTTATAACCGGAAGCTCGGGATATTCATCGGGATTCTGTCCGATTATATTGAATTTTGAATTGCCGCAGCTGATAGTGGTATTGTACAAGCTATCCACTTCTATTTCTATATCCATATCAGGAAGCCTTCTTACTATATCGCCTAACAATCTTGAGTTTAATACAACGGATCCTTTAGAAATAATTTCGCAGTTAACTTGAGTTTCAATGCCTAAATCCAGGTCTGTAGCCGTAAGAGTGAGCCTGTCATTGTAGCATGTTATAAGTATTCCTTCCAATATAGGAAGAGTTGTTCTGCCTGTAACGGCTTTTTGCACCGTTGATATGCCTTCTAATAGTTCACCCTTTGAACATCTTAATTTCATACAAAGCCTCCTTTTTTAATGTTGTTAATGTAAGGGAATGCTTTCCCTCTTTTGTGAAATAAATACGAGCTTGTCTAAGAGGAGCCCCTAATTATTTGTTTTCTCTTATTAGATATCCACAGCTAGAAATAAACAGGAATAAAGGTTAATAATAATAAAATATAAAAAAAAGTTAGTAACACTAGTAGTAGGCGTTGTGGTTTTGTGGATAACTAATATGAGCCTTTAAAATACATGAAAAATTATATTAAAATAGTTGTGGATAATATACCTGCTTAAAAAAGTAATTATCCACATTATTATAAAAGCTTTGATATAAAAAATGTTATTAACATATTATAAGCCTATGACCTTTATATTTTTGTTAATAAAATATAAGGTTACTTCTGAACCAGCTTTTTATTTATTTCATTTAATGTATCTCTCAGGCCTTCGTCGTTATTGAGGTCGTTTGTTATTTTCTCAAAGGCATGAATAACCGTCGTATGATCCCTGCCGCCAAACTCATCTCCTATTTTGGGGAGGGATAAATCAGTGAGCTTTCTTGCCAGGTACATAGCTATTTGCCTGGGAAAAGCAACATTCCTGGTACGGCGCTTGGATTTGAAATCCTCCGGCCGAAGACTGAAGTAGCTTGCAACCACATCCTGTATAAGCTCAACTGTTATTTGCTTTGATTTATTTGCAATTATGTCTTTTAAGGCTTCGCTTGCCAAATCAACGCTTATTTCCCTATTGGCAAGGGAAGAATAGGCAATTACTCTTATTAACGCACCTTCCAATTCCCTGATGTTAGACTGTATCTTGTTTGCAATGTACAGCATTACATCATTTGGAACGCCGATATTTTCAATATCCGCCTTCTTTTTCAATATGGCTATTCTGGTCTCAAAATCCGGCGGCTGAATGTCGGCAATAAGCCCCCATTCGAAGCGGGACCTTAGCCTATCCTCTAATGTAGGAATTTCTTTTGGAGGACGGTCGCTGGAGATTATAATCTGTTTATTAGCCTCGTACAAGTCATTGAAGGTATGGAAAAACTCCTCCTGGGTTCTTTCCTTCCCTGCTATGAATTGTATATCGTCTATTAAAAGCACATCCATGGTTCTGTATTTATTTCTGAAAGGAACATTTTTGTCATCCTTTATGGAGTTAATCAATTCATTTGTGAATTTCTCCGATGAAACATAAACTACCTTAGATTTCGGGTTGTTCTCAAGTATGTAATGGCCGATGGCATGCATAAGGTGGGTCTTGCCTAAGCCCACCCCCCCATATATAAAAAGAGGGTTGTACGCTTTTGCCGGTGACTCGGCAACTGCCAGTGATGCAGCATGGGCAAACCGGTTGCTGTTGCCTATTACGAAGGTATCAAAAGTATATTTAGGATTTAAAAGCTGTGAATTCACATCATCATGGGAACTTTTATGCTGGGGTATGGAATTTACATCTTTATTTAAGCTCCTGGGAATTTCTTCGTTGCTCAAAATAAACTCTATGTTGTATTTCTTTGAAGTAACAAGCTTCAAAGCGTTTACAATCAGAGTTTTATACCGGGCTTCCAAAATGCCTCTGGTAAAATCGTTAGGTAACTGAAGTACTATGGTGTCGCTATCTATGGAAACAGGCTCGATGCATTTAAGCCATGTATTAAAACTAACCTCAGTAAGTTCGGATTTTACAATGTTAAGTGTTTTTTCCCAGATATCAAGCAACTCTTTGCTCATAAAGGTGCCTCCTGTATATGTAAATAAGATTATTAAAGCCTGGAAAAAAAATTTGCTCCAGGCGGATGATTTAAAAGTATTAATACTAAAATATCCACAAAGATATCAACAAAATAAGTTATTTCAAAAATGTTGATATAATAGTTAAGAGTTATACACAGTGTTGTTATAAATGTTAATAAAATGGATATTATAATAAATAAAAAATATAATTCACAATTGTCTAAAACTATATATTAACATTATTATACGAGTTTTTTCGAGTAAAAGGAGGAAAATTCACCTTTAATCAACAAGTTATCAACATGGTTATCCACAGTCTGTGTATAACCTGCCAAATTAACAAGTTATCAACAATCAGTTATATAATAACAAATAATAAAATCTTAATCAATAACTTATCCACAAAAAATATAAACTATATATTAAAAATATTAACAATATACATGTTTCTTGACATATGGAATCTTCAAATATATAATTTTAATAGACTGCAAAAAATTGATAAGCAGGCATTATAAAGTATAAAGATACGTTATAAATGTATAGTATTTATTAATGTAGATTTTATATTTTTTGCTTATATATGTCATAGGTTATGTAAGGGGGTGTTGATGATGTTAATGACTTATCAGCCAAAAAAGAGGCAGAGAAAGAAAGTACATGGTTTCAGAAGCAGAATGAGTAGCCAACCAGGCAGAAATGTCCTTTTGAGAAGAAGAAGAAAGGGAAGAAAAAGATTGACAGTATAAGGCCGCGGATAGTGGCCTTTTTCTGCAGTAGCTTATTTCCCGAAAGGTTGAAGAAAAGATAATGGAGAAACTAGGGAAATTAAGAAAAAATTCAGAGTTCAAGCATGTATATAATAAAGGAAAGGTATATTCCAACCATCTGCTGGTGTTGTACATAGTAAAAAACGGAACGGATTATAATAGAGCAGGCTTTTCCGTAAGCAAAAAAGTAGGGAAAAGCGTTGTAAGAAATAAAGTAAGAAGAAGAATAAAAGAGAGTTACAGATTGAACAGTGCCGGTCTTAAAAAAGGATATAACTTTGTGTTTATATCCAGGGTAAAAGCAAAGGACGCTACATATAAAGAGATAGAAAAGGCAATGCTTAGCCTGTTCAAAAAATCTGAACTTTTTATAGAATAAGGTGGTGCCTTGAGGTATATATTTATATTCATAATCAGACTATATCAAAGGTTTCTCTCACCTTTAAAGCCGCCGAGCTGCAGATTTTATCCTACCTGTTCCCAATATTCTCTAGAGGCTTTCAAAAAATACGGGGCAGTTAAAGGTCTTTATCTGTCAGTGAAAAGGATATTAAAATGCCATCCCTTCCACAAGGGTGGATATGACCCGGTACCATAATTGAGGAGGTTAAATTAGTGGATGCTATAAAAAACATATTGATAGACATTTTTAACTGGATACATACGATAGTTCCGGACTATGGATTAGATATTATTCTCTTCACTTTGCTTTTAAAAGTAGTGCTGCTGCCTTTTAATATTCTACAGACAAATTCTACTGTTAAAACTCAAATGATACAGCCAAAAATAAAGGAACTTCAGGTAAAATATAAAAATGATCCGCAGAAGTTGCAGCAGGCACAGATGGATTTATATAAATCGGAAGGTGTAAATCCTTTTGCCGGATGTCTGCCTCTTTTAATTCAGATGCCGGTGTTGTTTGCGGTGTTTTACGTATTCAGGGAATTCAATTTCGGGGACGCAACCTTTTTGGGAGTGGCATTGCAAAAGCCTTTAAAGGAAGCAGGCAATATCGTTTTGGTTCTTTTCTATACATTGCTTTCCGGAGCCTCAACCTTTTTATCAACCTGGCTTTTGACGCCTAAAAACCAGGAACCCAACGCAATGACAAACAACAGAACAAATGTAATCATGTCTGTATTCTTTGCATATATAAGCTATACCATGACCACCGGTCTTGTAGTATACTGGGTAATAAATAATTTATTGCAGATGGGAATACAGTATTCATTAAATAAATTCATAAGAAAAAGAGCAGAAGTTGCAGCTCAAAAGTAACGGATAACAACATTATTGAGGGAGGTGGGTTGTTTCTGTGAAAAAGATGATTGAAGCCACGGGCAGAAGTCCGGAGGATGCCATCAAAAACGGACTCAATGAGCTTAACATAGCAAGAGAAAAGGTAGATGTTGAGATTATCGATGAGGGAAGCAGGGGCTTATTTGGTTTATTGGGCTCCAAGCTTGCCAGGGTGAAGCTGACGGTAAAGAAGGACAACATCTTTGCTGCCAAAACTTTTTTAAGAGATGTTTTAGACTCTATGGATATAAAGGCTGAAATTAAAGTGCAGGAAGAAAAAGATGCCATAAAGGTGACTTTAAGAGGACCCAATATGGGGATTTTAATAGGCCACAGAGGTGAAACCTTAGATGCTCTTCAATATCTCGTAAGCCTTGTAGTAAATAAGGACAGCGAAGGCGACGAATACAAAAGAGTAATCCTTGACACCGAAAACTACAGGCAGAAAAGAGAAGAGACCCTTGTTAAACTGGCAAACAGGCTGGCCATCAAGGTTAAGTCCACAGGTAAAAATGTGGTTTTAGAGCCTATGAATCCATATGAAAGAAGGGTTATACATTCAGCTCTTCAGGACAATTTATATGTAACAACCCATAGCGAAGGCGACGAACCCTATAGAAAAGTTGTAATTGAAGCTAAGAGGAAGTAATGAAAAGCCCAATAATTTGGGCTTTTTGAATTTGGGTATAATATAAATAATGATTTCAAGTAGCATAGCCATTTGAAATTATTTCGTATGAGTTTTACCGTGTAAAATTCATGATATAATGAAGCTGCAGCATTTAGAACACTTAATTTACAGTTCGGGTTCTTTAAGTTCTGAGGCTCCCTGCCTTGAAAATACAGGAATTTTCGATAACTTACTGTGCGCTCAAACAATCGAAAATACCAAGAATATCTTTGGCAGCGCCGCCAAGAACCTACTAAGAACTCTCACAATGCTCATTTACGTTGTTCGAAACACAGCAGCAACTATATAATGATATTTACTGAAAGCATAAAATGAAGCTAAAACAAATATACAGTTATATAACGAATGGATAACAAATACAAAGTACAATTGTATAACAATATAGCTAACAAATATAAAACGAAGGTGGTAAAATGCATATTGACGATACGGTTGCTGCAATTTCTACTGCACCGGGAGAGGGGGGCATAGGAATTGTAAGGCTGTCGGGAGAAAATTCCCTTGATATTTTAAATAAAATATTTGTAAGCATAAAGAATAAGGATACCTCAGATTTCAGCACCTTTACCATGCGGTACGGACACATAATTGATCCCTCGAACAATGAAGTAATTGATGAAGTAATTGTAAGCTTCATGAAGGCTCCCCATACATATACGAAGGAAGATGTGGTGGAGATAAACTGCCATGGCGGAGTAGTTCCCGTTAAGAGGATACTTGAAGCCGTATTAAAATGCGGTGCCAGGTTAGCCGAGCCGGGAGAATTTACAAAGAGAGCCTTTTTAAACGGCAGGATAGATTTATCCCAGGCAGAAGCCGTTATAGATATGATCCGGGCAAAGACTGACAGCAGCATGAATGAAGCGCTGAAACATCTTGAAGGAAAGCTTTCCAATAAATTAAAAGCAATAAAGGATAGGCTTGTTGATATGATGTCCCATGTAGAAGCCCTCATTGAATTTCCCGATGATGATATAGAGGAATTGATGTATGGTCAGATTGAAAATGACTGCCTTGAAATTTCAAAGTCCCTGGAAGATTTAATAGTTTCTTCTGATACAGGGAAAATTTTAAGGGAGGGATTGAATACCGTTATTATAGGAAAACCCAACGTGGGAAAATCGTCCCTGCTCAATGCATTATTGGAGGAAAACAGGTCAATTGTGACCGACATACCCGGCACTACCAGGGATGTGATTTTAGAATATTTAAATATAAAGGGAATTCCCATAAACATCATGGATACTGCAGGCATAAGGAACACTGAGGATGAGGTTGAAAAAATAGGAGTCCAGCGTACATTGGAATACTTCAATAAAGCCGACCTTATTATTTTGATGCTGGATTATAGCAGCGAGCTAAGCTCTGAGGATGAAGAGATATTTAATTTACTGGGAAATAAAAACGCCATTGTTTTGATAAATAAGGTAGACTTAGACAGGAAGCTTAACATATCAAAGGTAAAGGAATTTGTAAATGAAAAAAGGATAATTAATTTATCGGTAAAAACAGGCGAAGGCCTGGAAAACTTAAAGGATGAGATTTATGCCATGGTTTATAAGGGTGAAGTAAAATATCAGTCTGATGTTCTGGTGACGAACATAAGGCATAAGGACCTTCTTATAAAATCCAGAACATCCCTTATGGAAGCCGTAAACACTCTAAGCCGGCAGATGCCCCTTGATCTGGTATCCATTGATTTAAAGCAATGTGTAGAATACATAGGGGAGATTACGGGAGAAAACGTTCATGAGGATATCATAAACAGGATATTCAGCCAGTTTTGTATAGGAAAGTAGGGGGTTAAGTGTCTTATTTAGCAGGAAAATATGATGTAATTGTTGTAGGTGCGGGCCATGCCGGCTGTGAAGCAGCCCTGGCGGCTTCACGTATGGGATGTAAAACACTGATGTGCACAATAAATTTAGACAGCATTGCCATGATGCCCTGCAATCCTGCCATAGGCGGGACTGCAAAGGGCCATCTGGTAAGAGAAGTGGATGCACTGGGCGGTGAAATGGGTGTTTGTATCGATAAAACCTTCATACAATCCAGGATGCTCAATACGGCAAAAGGTCCGGCAGTACATTCTCTTCGTGCCCAGGCAGATAAAAAAGCCTATCAGTTTACTATGAAGCACACCTTGGAGAAACAGGATAACCTCGATGTAAAGCAGGATGAAATTGTAAAGCTTGAAATAGAGGACGGAAAAGTGAAAGGCGCTTATACAAAAAACGGAGCTTACTTTGAAACAAAGGCAGTTATTTTAACTACCGGGACCTACCTTAAAGGAAGGATAATAATTGGAGAGGTATCCTATAACGGAGGGCCTAACGGGCTATTTGCCGCCAATGAATTATCCGATGATTTGGTAAAGCACGGCGTTTTATTGAAGAGATTTAAAACAGGAACCCCTGCCAGGATAAACAGAAGAAGTGTGGATTTTTCAAAAATGCTCATACAGCCGGGAGATGAAATAATCACCCCCTTTTCCTTTATGTCGGGTGAGATAAACAGGGAGCAGATAGCCTGCTATCTTACTTATACCAATGAAAATACTCATGAAATCATAAGGAAAAACATCCACCGTTCACCATTGTATTCGGGGGATATACAGGGCGTGGGGCCAAGATATTGTCCTTCAATTGAGAGCAAGATAATGATGTTTCCCGATAAGAAGAATCATCAGATATTTATTGAACCTGAAGGAAAAGACACTGAGGAAATGTATGTCCAGGGGATGTCAAGCAGTCTTCCTGAGGATGTTCAGATTGAATTTTTAAGGACGGTGCCGGGGCTTGAAAATGTTCAGATGATGAGGACTGCTTATGCCATAGAATATGACTGCATCGACCCTACGCAATTGAAAATTTCCCTGGAAATGAAAAGTATTGACTCTTTATTCTGCGCCGGCCAGATAAACGGAAGCTCAGGCTATGAAGAGGCGGCAGCCCAGGGAATTGTGGCAGGTATTAATGCCGCCCTTAAAATTAAGAACAAGGAGCCGATGATTTTAGACAGGAGTGAAGCCTATATTGGGGTTTTAATAGATGACCTGGTTACAAAGGGGACGGATGAACCTTACAGGATGATGACCTCCCGGGCTGAATACCGCCTTATATTAAGGCAGGATAATGCTGATATGAGGCTTACAAAAATAGGATATAATGCAGGGCTGGTAACTGAGGAGAGATATCAAAGGTACTTAAAAAGGCATGAAGATATAAATTCAGAAATCGAAAGGCTTATGTCGGTATTTATTACCCCAACAGTTAATGTGGTGGAGTTTTTGAACTCTCTACAAAGCGCTGAAATAAAAAGCGGCATCAAGCTTTCGGAGCTGTTAAAGCGGCCGGAACTTAATTACGAAAATACAAAACCAATTGATGTCAACAGGCCTGATGTGGAAAAGAGCGTAAAGGAAGAGGTTGAAATCCTCATAAAATATGAAGGATATATAAAGAGACAGCTTATGCAGGCTGAGCAGTTTAAAAAAATGGAAAACAAAAAGCTCTCAGAGGACATAGATTACAGAAATATAGCAGGCTTAAGGCTGGAGGCTCGTGAAAAGCTGGATTCAATAAAGCCTTCCTCCGTAGGGCAGGCCTCCCGTATTTCAGGGGTTTCGCCGGCGGATATTTCGGTTCTTTTGATTTATTTAGAGCAAATAAAGAGAAGATGATCAGGGTGATTTTATGGAAAACAGGAAAGTTTTAGAAACAGGCTTGAGAGAATTAAATATAGATGTAACTGATAAAATGATGGATTCCTTCCTTATATATAAGGAAATGCTCATACAGTGGAACCAAAGGATGAACTTAACCAACATAACGGAAGAAAGGGAAGTATTCATAAAGCATTTCTTGGATTCGGTGTCCTGTGTCCAATGCGGTATAGATTTAAAAGATAAAAAAGTTATTGATGTTGGTACGGGAGCCGGCTTTCCAGGGCTGCCCTTAAAAATCGCTCTGCCGCATTTAAAATTGACATTATTGGATTCTCTTAATAAAAGGGTAAATTTTCTAAAAGAGATGGCGCACAAATTAAATATTGAATGTGAAGTTATCCATGGCCGGGCTGAGGATTACGGAAGAAATAAGAGCCACAGGGAGAAATATGATATAGTATTGTCACGTGCTGTCGCAAACATGGCTGTTTTATCCGAGTTTACCCTGCCTTTTGTGAAGCAGGGAGGCTATCTTTTATGCCAGAAAGGGCCTGCGATATTTGATGAAATAGAACAGGCAAAGGCTGCTATTGAAACCTTAGGCGGCGAATTGAAAGAAATAGTTTCGACAAAGGTCTATGGCAGTGATTTTTCCCATTACATAGCCGTAGTAAAAAAGGTAAAATTATGTCCCGGGAAATATCCGCGCAAGGCAGGAATGATAGAAAAAAACCCTATAATGTGACGAATTATAGAGCATGAATTTAAAAATTTATAATAATATTGTAGTACGAATTATTTTGCAATTTAACAAAGATTAAGTTAAACATAGCAGGAACATAGGAAGAAATGGCGAATTAATTTAAAGTGAAACGCTTACATTTAATTGGAGTCACCAAAAATAAAGAAGGATGGTGTATATGGCTTTAGGTAATGATAGAGAAATAAAAAACATATCTATAGAACTAATTCGTCCCAATACTTATCAACCAAGAAAATACTTCAGCCAGGAAGGCTTAGAAGAATTAACTGATTCCATAAAGACATATGGTGTACTTCAACCTATAACAATAAGGGCCAACGGCAGCAAATACTATGAACTAATTGCAGGAGAGAGGCGTTTGAGGGCTTCAAAGCTGGCTGGCTTAACTGAAATACCGGCAATAATAATTGATGTTACCGACGGAGACTCCGCAATATTAGCTTTAATAGAAAATCTCCAGAGGGAAGATTTAAATTATATAGAAGAAGCAGAGGGCTTTGAAAGCCTTATCAAGGATCACAATTACACTCAGGAGCAATTGGCCGAGCTTATAGGGAAAAAGCAGTCCACTATTGCAAACAAGCTGAGGATATTGAGGCTGTCGCCTAAGGTAAAGGCGAAGCTTATGGAATATGGATTGACCGAGAGGCATGCAAGAGCTTTATTGAAGCTTCCCGATGAGGCAATGCAGCTAAGCGTCTTGGAAAAGATTCAAAAATCGGGCTACAATGTTAAAAAGACAGAAGAGATAATAGAAATTGAACTGGCAAAATTAGAAGTTGCAGCTTCTGAAGATAATAAAAAAGGCCAGAGAATAAAAAAGGCAATAATGAATGCCAAGATATATATAAATACAATAAAATCGTCCATGGAAAAAAATGGGATTAACGCTCAGTATTCCTTTGTAGATAAGGATGAATATATTGAAGTAATGGTAAAAATACCCAAAACAATCTAGGGTGCATACATATGCACCTTTTTATATTTTGCCAAAAAGAAGAAGCACTCCAATTAATATAAAAGCAATGGCCGCACAATTTTGAATGACTTCAGGCGGTACGAATTTTGTTATAACTCCTCCTGCAAATACTCCCACCAAAGAGGAACATATCAACGCCAGGGACGCTCCTAAAAAAACCGGCCAGATAGATTTATTCTGGGCCGCCAAAAGCATGGTCGTCAATTGAGTCTTGTCCCCCAATTCTGCAATAAAAACTAAAAGAAAAGTTGAAAGTATTAACTTAAGCATTTATATTCCCCCTAAAATTTAATGTACGGGCTCTTTTAATATATATTCTTTAAAAAAATATATATTAATATTTGTGAAAAAAATTTATAATAGAACAAGGGACTTATTGTTTTACGAAAGAGGTGGAGAGATGGCTAAATCGATTGCCATATTTAATCAGAAAGGCGGAGTAGGAAAAACTACGACAAATATCAATTTATGTACATATCTTGCAACATGGGGAAAGAAAGTTTTAACAATTGATATAGATCCGCAGGGAAATACCACAAGCGGTATAGGTATGGATAAAAAAAATATAAACCTATCGGTATATGATGTAATAATCGGAGGAGTTTCACCTGATGAAGCGATTTTGCATACACCCATAAAAAATCTGGATATAATTCCGTCTACTGTGCAATTAGCAGGAGCGGAAATAGAATTGACGGAAGTAAATCAAAGAGAGGTAAAATTAAAGGAAGCAATAAAATCCTTAGATGACAGATACGATTTTATTTTTATAGATTGTCCACCTTCTTTAGGCTTACTGACTATTAATGCTTTAGCTGCAGTGGACAGCGTGATCATCCCCATACAATGCGAGTTTTATGCATTGGAAGGCGTGGGCCAGCTGATCCGTACAATACAGCTGGTGAAAAAAGGGCTCAATCCTGCTTTGGAGATTGAAGGCGTCATATTATGTATGTACGACGGCAGGACAAACCTTTCAACGGCGGTAGTTGACGAGGTTAAGAATTTCTTTAAGGGAAAGGTTTACACTACCATGATTCCCAGAAACATAAAGCTGGCCGAGTCCCCGAGCTTTGGACAACCTATCATGATTTACGATCCAAAATGCAGAGGTGCCGAAGCTTATGAAGACCTTGCCAAGGAATTTATTAAAAACCATATGAAAAACAGGAAGGAAGTGATATAAATGGCGGCAAGAAAATCTGCACTGGGAAAAGGCCTGGAGGCTTTAATACCTGACATCGGAGTATCAAATTCAAATGACGACGGAGTAGTAAATATAAATATAAATGAAATAGAAGCAAATGCAGACCAGCCCAGAAAAAAATTCGATGAAGAAAAGCTTAATCAATTGGCAGATTCCATTAAAAATCACGGAGTGGTACAGCCCGTAATCGTAAAAAAGGAAGGAAACTTCTATAAATTAATAGCAGGGGAGCGAAGGTGGCGGGCAGCCAGGATCGCAGGGTTAAAAGTAATTCCAGCAATAACGAGAGAATTCACTGAAAAAGAAATAATGGAGATTTCCCTTATAGAAAATTTACAGAGGGAAGATTTGACTGCCATAGAAGAAGCCGTTGCATATAAAAGATTGATGGATGAATTCAATTTAACCCAGGAAGAAATAGCTGACAGGATAGGAAAAAGCCGTTCTTCCATTGCAAATATATTGAGGCTTTTGACTTTGGATGAAAGAGTAAAGCAATACATTATGGACGGAGTATTGACCGAAGGACATGGCAGAGCAATAAGCAATTTGGTAGATAAAGAAATACAATATGAGATATCAAAGAGAATAATTGATGAGAACCTGAATGTACGCCAGACAGAAAAGCTGTTAAAGAAATTCACAATTAAAAAGGTGCTCTTTACTAATGAAGCATTTCTAAAACAAAATCCTGTTTTTGATGACATAAGGGATCAATTGAAGAATAAATTTGGCACAAAGGTTAATTTAATATTCAAAAGCAGAAAAGGCAAGATAGAGATTGAATTTTATAATAAGGACGACCTAGATAGGATACTGAACATAATCAACAATAATTAAAAATGTTTCACGTGAAACAATCTCTGAAATCCATTGATGCTGCTGGCCTTAAAGCTAATTTTTTTCTGAAAAAAATCAAAAAAACTTATATTTTACAAACATGATAAAAAGAAAGATAAATTTCAATAGGTACGGCAGAAATTTAAACATGCATAAATCAATAATTACAAAAAACAAAAAATGTTTCACGTGAAACAATCTGCGGAATAGATTGATATCACTGGCGCGAGAGGCGATATTTTTCTAAAAAAATAGAAAAAATTTTTTGCTCTTTATAAAAATTGGAGGGAAACTAATGACAATCATTGAAGGATTGGTTAATGATTACATATTTTATATAGTTGCAGGATTAGTTGTTGTTTTAATAGTTTCTTTAGTTATTAATATCATTAATGCAGTCACCATTTCAAAGCTTTCAAAAAGATATAGGAAATTCATGAGGGGAAACAAGGATAAGAACATGGAAGAACTTCTGATGGATTTCGTATCCAAACTGGATGCAATGGAAGGCAAAGTAGACAAGAATGACAAGCTCTATAAAGATATGGACAGCAGGATGAAAAAATGCGTTCAGAAGGTAAGCATAATCAGGTATAAGGCCTTTGATGAAATGGGGGCGGCCCTCAGCTTTTCCATAGCTATGCTCGATGCAAACAACGATGGAATTATAGTGACGGGCATATACGGCAGAAATGAATGTACAACCTATGCCAAACCGGTAGACAAGGGAATACCAAAATATGATCTGTCCGATGAAGAAGAAACTGTCCTGCAGGACGCCATTAAAAAAAGATAGAGCTTGTATAGAACTCTCACAATGCTAAATTCAGTGCTGGAAATTGAATCTCTTCAGATATAAATGATTTTTTACATATATTATGAAGAAACCGAGTATAAAAATATCTATCTCCTGAGATACTAAGCTAAACGGAGGTGGATATTTTTGATTATAAGTGTAGAAGATAGATTTGAAAAATTATATATGGACTTGAAAGCAGCAGGACATGAGGTTTATAAGCTTTCGGAAAATAAAACTTCCGAAGTTGTTATTTACTCTGGCTATAATACTCATATTGCAGCCATTAATGCAAGCTCATTGACAAGTGGCAATACGGGAGTATTTTTAATAAATGGTGATAATAAGGATGCATATCAAATAGACAGCATGTTAAGGAATAAAACCTACTCCAGTTTGTTTTAAAATAAATCCTGATTAGAAACGTAATTAACCAGTGATTCTTTTTTTGCCGTGTACATATTGTTGCATTGTAATTGTAAGTACAAGTCCTCAATACAGTTCATGATTCCGCCTTTAATAATATCCGCCATTTTCATAACTATGTTAAGCCGGGTATTCTGCAGAACAAAATACTCCATATATCCGCCTGAATTGACGGTACCCGTTATATGTATATTACCCACAGGCAAAAGGTTTTTATTTACTCCTGCTCCGGGATAAATGGGCCCTTCACTTATATTGATATGGCCGATATTTTGATAATTTCCAAGACAGGCATCTATTGCAACAATAAAAGGCCGAGTATACAGAGAATGTATTTCGTCTACTTTTTCATTCAGGTTTTTTGCGTGGACGGGATTCTCTAAATTTCCGTGAACCCAGATATTTTTATAATTTAAATGACTCAATTTATATCCTACCATAGGCCCCAGGCTGTCGCCGGTGGAACGATCGGTGCCTATGCATAAAAAAACCAGGGAAGTAAAAGATGAATCCATATTGGATGTAACGTAATTTTTAATGTGTTTGCCTAAATTTATGTGAGGAAAACTATCGTTTATATCTATTACAGATTTCTTATTTGATAAAATAATTTTTGCCGCCTCCTTTATAGATATTAGTATAATTTTTTCCACACACAATAAAGTTATGCATATGTATTATATAAATATATTTTCTGTTATACTTGAGTTTTAAATATATGTATATTATTCAAATCGTAATTATTATAATTATGATTTGAATAATTTTTAGGAGCGCTTAAAATATGTTTATCGGAAGAAAAGAGAAGCCGGCTTTTTTAGAGTATAAATATACTCCATGTCCTTTATACAAAAAA
Source organism: Oxobacter pfennigii (assembly GCF_001317355.1). Taxonomy (NCBI): domain Bacteria; kingdom Bacillati; phylum Bacillota; class Clostridia; order Eubacteriales; family Clostridiaceae; genus Oxobacter; species Oxobacter pfennigii. The sequence goes on along the minus strand of NZ_LKET01000051.1, from coordinate 237,341 downwards.
GTATTTTGTCTGAGAAAAACCTCCTTTAGGAAGGGCAACTGGAATTCTTAAAATGAATGAAATGAGCTTTTATGAAGCAATCGATTTTTTCCAAAATATGTAAAACAAGGATAGGTTTATTGCCTATTCGGTACTAGGCAGTATTCCTCATTATTTAAAACAGTTCGATCAGAATAAAAGCCTTGCGGAAAACATAAAGCAAACATACTTAGGCGCGGAAGTAAACTTTACATTTAGATAGAATGGTTTCACAGATGAGGTAATAAAGAAAGCTAAAGAGATAGGCATAAAATTAGTAGGTATAGATGATATGTTTTTTATAAAATTAAGATGAAAAATGCTGAGCCCATCAGATCATCCCATGGACCCAGCTTTTTTCTCTTAAATTAATTTGACATTTCGAAAAACCATGAAGAAAACTACATAGAAGATGCAAAAGAACATTCCCACAAAGCCATATACTTTAAGGCCTATGAATATGGCCATGAGTATGGCAAGGGGATATATGCCGAGGGAAGATGAAACAATTCTGGGTTCCAGTACCTGCCTCACAACCAATGTTACGACATAAATAACAAGCATTCCTATGCCTTTAACGAGGTCGCCGGATAATAAATATACAATACCTGTGGGTATCAATACAGTTCCCGGCCCTAAAACAGGCAGCATGTCGGATATGGATGTTACAAGGCTCAGCAATATGGAGTATTTTATTCTTAAAATCTGGGTTCCTATCAAAGTCTCAATGAAGGTTACGGATATTACTATAAAATAAGCTCTTATATAGCCCCCCAGCATTTTATTTGCCTCGATCAAAAAATTTCTGGCAGTTTTACCGTCTTCCTTGGTAAATAAGGAATAAAAGCTTTTCTTTATCATAGGTAAATCCATGGCCAGATATACGCCGCTTATCAACGTAAAAAGTATCAGCATTACCAGACCGGGCAGGGATTTTAAAATGTTCAGCAAAAAGTTTACGATAAATACTGCAACGGTAAAGGACCCTGAAAAAATCCTGCTGGCATTTCCTTTAATGCTTTCTATTATTGCAGGGTCAATGCTCTGGAAATATTGAGCACCCAAGTCAAGATATCTATAAGCTTCCACTTTGAATTCATTATAGAGCTCCGGGAGTATTGATGATAGTGACACAAGCTCCGAGACAATGCTGGCTATGGCAAATGACAGCACTGCGGATATAATTCCGAATATAATCAATACCACTACAATGGCGACTATTCTCCTCTTTACCTTTGTCTTTTTTTCAATGAAATTTATCGGCCATTGGGCGAGGAAGGCAATGATTGCTCCCAAAACCAAGGGCAGTATGTAGGGCAGTGTAAGGTAAATAAACATAAACACTGCAGCATATATGACAGTATACAATGCTATGCCGTCTATTTTTTTTAGTATATCTTCATTCATATAATAACCTCTCTTAGCTAATAATTATTGCCACGATGTATATTCATTATAACATGCAAACTGCACCGCAATGAGTTTCAATGTCGCCATCATTGCGGCAGCGCCGCATATTTTTAATGTATGGCATCATTATATCATTACTGGGGTTTAAGTATACAGTAAAATTACGTTAATAATCAATAATATTGCTGCAAAATAATATCATATATTAATGTAGTATTTTTTAGGTACAAATTATGCAAGTTCAAATAATTTTTATCATGATTTTAACGAATATGTGGTAAAATAAAATTTATATTGAAGATTCCGGATTATTTGATATAATAAATTAAAATGGCAATTCTGTTTAATTTTTTAATATAAGCGTACCACAATTGGAGAATTACAAGGCATAGGCGTCTTCAGCATAATTTGAGTTTGTTGAGTGCGCCTTTTTATCATAAATTTAAATGGATTTTGTAAATGTAAAGGAGGAAAAGAAATGGCTGCAAAGTTATCAAAAGAAGATGTATTAAGAAGTGCTCACGATTCGGGAGTTGAATTCATTCATCTTCAGATAACGGATATACTGGGTATAATGAAAAATGTATCCATAACCATCGAAGAATTGGAAAAAGCTCTGAATGGAGAGATAATATTTGATGGTTCGTCTATAGAGGGTTTTGTAAGAGTTGAAGAGAGTGATATGTACTTAAAACCCGACCCTTCCACCTTTGTAATCTACCCCTGGAGGACTTCATCAGGCTACGACGCAAGGCTTATTTGTGATGTCTATACACTGGATGGAGAGCCCTATGAAGGTGACCCAAGATATGCATTGAAAAGAGTGTTAAAGGAAGCTAAGGATTTGGGCTACGATGTTAAAATGGGCCCTGAATGCGAGTTTTTCCTTTTCCATACCGACGAGCGGGGAAGGCCTACAACCATTACCCACGATAACGCCGGTTATTACGACCTGGCCCCCGTTGATTTGGGCGAAGCGGCAAGAAGGGAAATGGTGGTAGCCTTAAAAGAGATGGGATATGAAGTTGATACCTCTCATCATGAAATAGCTCCGGGACAGCATGAAATTGATTTAAAGGTCGACGATGCATTGTCCGCCGCCGATAAGCTCATGACCTTCAAGGCGGTGGTAAGGACCATAGCACAGCGTCACGGTCTTCATGCCACATTTATGCCAAAGCCGTCCTTCGGCCTGGCAGGCTCAGGGCTGCATTTCAACCTGTCCTTGTTTAAAAATGATGAAAACGCCTTTTATGATACAAAGGATAAAATACATTTATCCAAGGAGGCTTATTTCTTTATGGGAGGATTGTTAAAGCACTCAAAAGCGCTGACAGCCATAACAAACCCGACGGTTAATTCATATAAGAGGCTTATTTCAGGCTATGATTCTCCCCTTTATATAACCTGGTCTTCAAAAAATTCCAGCTCGCTTTTAAAAATACCTCCAAAGAGAGGAAAATCCACCAGGGTGGAATTGAGAAGTCCGGATCCGTCTTGTAATCCATACCTTGCATTGGCGGTAATCCTTAAATCAGGACTGGACGGTATAAAAAACAGCACATTGCCGCCGCCGTCCATAGATAAAAACGTTTATGAGATGGACGTTTTAGACAGGATAGAGAACAATGTCGCAAGTTTACCCCAAACGCTGGATGAAGCTTTGAAATACCTCCGGGAAGACGATATACTAAGGCTGGCTCTGGGAGAATATATATACTCCAGGTTCATGGAAGCAAAGATGATAGAGTGGCAGGAATACAGCAAGAGGATATCCCCATGGGAGATTGAGGAATACCTAACGAAATTTTAGCTTCAAGGTTAAGGGTGAGGCGATGGAGAGTTTAAAATTTGCTATAGGAGATGAAAACAAAAGGAATATAGGAATCATCAGAAATATTCTGGTTTCCAGAGGACATACTATATCCTGTGAAGAAGACGAAGGCCCTTCTCTCATGAGAAAGATAAGAAGCCTTGCCCCGGATTTTGTAATTGTAAGCTATAACATGCCGGGTATGAAGGGGCTTGAGGTGGCACGGATCGCGCAGCAGGATAAGCTTGCTCCTGTCTTGCTGACAGCCGACAGCACTCATGATATTTTTGTGGGCAGCATGGGGAATGAGTATTATCCTTATATTATAAAGCCCATTTCCGAAGTCCAATTATTAAGCACTATTGAATTTGTTTATAACAGCTTCATACATTTAAAAACCTTAGAAGGCGAAATAACAGAGCTTAAGTCCACACTGGAAACCAGAAAGCTGGTGGAGCGGGCAAAGGGTATCTTAATAGACAGTTATAATATGAAGGAAAAGGATGCATTCAGATATCTGCAGAAAAGAAGCATGGATGAATGCAAGCCTGTTATAGAGATTGCGAAAAGAATCATTGAAAAGTCAAAAAATATAAAATAGAGGGGTGGCCCCTCTATTTTATATTTGGATATTTATTATAATACTGGTACACTGATTATTGTATCTTTAACAACCTTAACTTTTACAGAGATGCAATCCTTTTCAGTGACTGATTTATATAATCTCCTCATGCAAGAATCCTTCTTAAGGTAAGCCGGCTCGCAAACAGGAACACATTTATTAGCTATGCATTTTGTAAAGTTAGGAATTTCTACTGAGTTAACTTCGTAGTCAAGTACAACAACCTTTTGACCTTTGCATGCTTTTGGAACATCTACGCAAAGAGCAAAGGGAACTTCAACTGTTACGTGTCTGATATCTCCGAATGTTGCCTTTGTTATATTTTCACATCCAGGTATACAAACCTTTTCCTTTGTCTTATAAGGGATATCTTTGAAGATTCTTCCATTGATAAATACCTTGCCCTTTGATGCTACAAGTGCGTCGAAGACAACTTCCTTTGTAATTAGATCGACCATTACCTCAAAAGCCGGAGGGCAAAGAGGCACACATATTTCAACATTAGTTTCGGCAGTACCGAAGTCAATAACCTCTTCCACCTCTATTAATTTTCTTTTTGCTCTATTATCAGAACCACCCTGGCCGCCTGAGCACTCTTCATCACAAGCTTCGAGCTCTTCTTCCTCAACACATTCAGCATCCAAGTAGTCTTTGTATTCCATAAATTCCCCTCCTTTCGATTTCCTAGTATAAACTATGCAGGAATTGACATTATGTTGCATGTGGAAAAACAAAAAATATAAATATTTTTTTTATTGGTTTAAAATGCAACAAAATTCAGTAGTCAATAACTGTCATACTATATTATATTAATGAAGTATGGTATTTGTTATATCAATACTGCTTCATAAATTCATTAAAAATGTGTATACTGATTATAAAACTTGAGGATAATTGATATAATGATTTCAAATGGATAAAGCTTTATGAAAAGAGGGGAAGATTAATGAAAACAATAGATTGCAGGGGACTTGCCTGCCCTAAGCCTGTTATATTAACAAAAAAAGAGCTGGATGCAGAAGAAGATACAGAAGTCACCACAATAGTAGATAACGATGTTGCAGTGCAAAATCTTAAGAAGTTTGCTGAAAGCATAGGCGGAAAATCAAAGATGGAAGAAAAAGAAGGCTTTTTTTACGTGACCATAACCAAAACAGGTGATAGATGCATTATTTCAGATGATGATAAAAATTTAGTCATTTTTGCCGGTACTGATAAATTAGGCTCAGGAGATGACAAATTAGGGGAAGCTTTAATGAAAAGTTATATGTTTGCCCTTTGCGAGGCAGATACTATTCCAAAAACTATTGTTTTTGTAAATTCCGGAGTAAAGCTTACAACGGAAGGCTCGGCGGTTTTAGAAAGCCTTGAAAAATTGCAGTCCCGGGGAGTAGAAATAATGTCCTGCGGAACCTGCCTTGATTTTTATAATCTGAAGGAACAGCTTAAAATAGGCGCAATAACCAACATGTATACTATCGTTGAAAAGATGAACAACGCATCAAATACTATAAAACTATAGGTGATTTAATGGAAGAATACGTTTTTATTACCTTTGACAGTACAAATTTCGCCCTCCAGGCCGAGGATTATCTTAAGAAGAATAATTTCAGTGTGACAATAATACCTACTCCCAGAGAAGTAACCCAAAGCTGCGGACTGTCCATAAGATTAAATTCAGCCGGGATTGATGAGGTAAAAGAGATAATTGGAACCCAAAAAATAAAAATAAAAAGCATATATTTTTTAAAGAAGGAAAATGGATTTAAAAAAATTGAAGAGGTAAAATTAAGTTAAAATTGGTCAGGCTGCCGTACACAAACTTAAGGTTTGAAGTGGGGCAGATGTTTTTGTGCCGAAAGGCACACTGTTGACCGCAAAGGATCAGTATAATTACAGCCGTCTTTTTATTTTCAGATATAAATGATAAATCCGAATCCATTTCCTATGGGAAACAGGTTCGGATTATCTTGATTTAATGATAGACATCCGGCTAAATTCCAATGCAAGGCGGATTCAATGTCCCAAGAAAAATCGTTTCTGCTCCGTCCTTGAAGTTATGAGTGAAGGGGGCGGGCATACAGGAACACTTCCCAAAAGGTTCTTCGCATTTGAGTAAGGTGCTTTTCCAGGTAAAAACCAGAAAATACTAGCTTCTTGAGCGCCCCACTTTTTTTGCATAAGCACCATACAAGCCTATAACAAGATTCATCAAGAACTCCCTGGGTGAGAGGCCCGATTCCTCGGCCCGACGCTCTATATATTCAGCAAAATTCTGATATTTTCCACTCAAAACCTGGGTGAGGGCATCCAAGTGCATATGCCAATTAGCGAGGAAAGTGACCGCATACTTGTCTCCTGCAGTATCGTATAATACATGGGTAATGGTCAGCGTTGTGCCGTCGAACTTAGGCTCGAGTTTGTAGCGTACCTTCGACTGCATGGCGGGGCCTCCTCCGTAAGGTCCTTGATTCCACGTATATTCGAGCACGTTTGGCGGCTCTACCTCAGTGACGATCCCCGATGTCCACGCGGAAGGATTGTTCTCGTCATAGGTCCTGATTGAGAAAGCACCTCCAACCGTTAGTTCCAGCTTATCGACAGGATTTAACCAGAGCAGCGCACCTTGGCAGTCGCTGACCGCCCACCATAGGCGCTCCTTATCCGCTTTAAAGTGCCGCTTGAACGTAAGAGTGGAGTATGTGCCTTCACGGTACTCAAGCACTCCATCAAGATCATAACTATTCTCACTACTGATGGTTTCCTTATTCATTAATATTCCTCCTATTAAAATTAATTGAAATTCACAGATATGACAGAGAAAAGCCTCCGGTGGACAAATTAGCAAAAAACCATATGTTCTTCGCCATATTGATTAACAATAGAACGCCTGCCTGATGATCTCGATATACTTTTCATAGTCGTTCATTAGCTCATCGATTGCCGTATCCTGTATGTCCTGCCCTTTGTAGTTATCTTGCAGCTCCTTTGCACACCCTTCAAAAGCCCATCGAATCAGTTTGATTGTATTTTCGTCTCTGAACTCCGGTTTAAAAAGGTTGATATTGAGATTGTCAAACAGAAAGTTTTCTCTTAGTTGGTAGCCCCGGACTTTCTCTATTTTCTCTAAATTTTCACGGACTTCCGGTGACTTTTCACGTTTTGCTTGAGCGATAAAGTCCGTCATTCCTGGGTGGCGTTTCAGCACTTCCAGTTTTTTAATTCCAAGCTGTTTGAGAATAGAATGTAAATCACCGCTGCTTGTGTCTATTTGGCTCATAATTTCCTTATCCATAATGTCTCGAACATATTTATATAGGTATAGATACAGGTTTTTCTTACTCCCAAAATATCGAAAGAGTATCCCTTTGCTGATTTGCGCTGCAGCCACAATATTGTTTGTGGAAGCATCCGCATATTCCTTATTGGCAAACTCGTTCAATGCTGCGTTTAATATACGCTCTTTTTTATCTTGTCCAAGGTTTTCAAATGTTTCATTCATCAGGCCACCGCTTTCCTCCATTGTTGACCACAATGGTCACTATAATAATAAACTCAAGTGACCATTGTGGTCAATAGTTTTTTAAAAATTTAAAAAAACTCGGTGAGGGGCGAACTTCAGGCCAATCCCGCCTAAGCGACGCTCGCGACAGTGAACGAAACAGGGATAAAGAGGTATAATATGGAGCCTGCGATATAGCGGGTAATAGGCTTTTAATAGGGTTAGTTTATTTTGAATTTTGGCTGTGCAGTCGAACTATAATTGACGTACCGTGGCTTATTTTACTTTTTACATGGACTGTTCTTTGATAATCTATCTGGCAATAGCTATGTCAAGTCAGGTACCGCCTGACGGAGTATACGTGGAAGTTACGCGATAATACCGGTCAAAGAGGCGGTTCGCGTTGTGTTCATCCACTCCTTTTCAATTATACGTAACCTTCACTTCAGCCCAGGGTTAAGTCCGCTGACAGGCTCATCCAAAATCAGAAGAGAGAGGCGGTGTAAAAGTGCCTGTATACAATCCACTTTCCATTAAGGCAGCAACTCAGGAGTTCCAGAAGGGGCAAGAATGCAGCCGATATTCAACCTGCTGAATATCAAAAGAAAGTTTCTACTTAAGGATCCACATATGCTGTATAATTAAGTTATGTCAATATAAAGCTATATAACAAAAGTTATACCGGATTCAACGGAAGTCGTTTGTGCTCCTTATAGCCTGCCTTAAGTGGTTCTAACCTATAGAAGCCCGGCGGTAATTATGGAGTCGAAAAGGAGGACAGCCCAATGAAAAAGCAGTTGATATTTATTACAGTTGTATTTGCCGTATTGGTTCTAGCCGGCTGCAAAGATAGCCAGGGTTCAGAAGGCACAAAAAATTCAAAGGAAAACCAATCCATAGAAGCAGAAAATAAAATAGGCACTCCTGCACTAACGGGAGCAGTGACGGATATACAAGGCGTGGGAGAGCTTGTAACCATAAAGGAGGCAGTGAACAAGGAGGCGGCTGCTCCAAACGGAGATACGGCTCAATATATATATGAGGTACCTGTCATTAACATTAATAAGCCTGGAGCGCAAAAAATAAACAGCATGTTTTCTGATCTGGAAAAGGATATGGAGGAACGTATCGGGAATGGACAGAATATGACCCTTTTCATAGGCTCAAAAGCATTTTTAAATGATGGTATTTTGTCGGTTATTATGGAAATAAAAAACCCCGGACCCTATGGAATACATACAGTTAATTATGATATAGCAACTGACAGGGAGATTGGCACCAAAGAATTACTTGAGAAATATGATTTTGATCCTCAAAATCTCATAGCCGAAATAAACAGGCAAAGGGAAGAAGAGAAAAGCAGACCTGCTGAAAAACGGCGCTTTAACGGAGATGTAATAGATTTATTTACTTATACTATTATAACAAATATCTATACTTTAGAGGAGCATAACGTCAAACAGCAGGAAATAGAGAATAAATCAAAAGAGGAAAAAGAAAGATATGTCATGGAGAACATCGGCAAAATAAAAGCTTATATCAATGGCGGCGGCAAATTTGTGTTTATTCACCGCGGAGTGCTGGAAGATAAGGAACTTGTTGTTGATAACTAAAGAATCATGGGAAGATAACGGCGGAGGTTACTATGAAAAGTATTTTGATTTTGGAAGATGACGAAAATTTAAGCCGGGGCATGGCCTTTACCTTTGAAAAAGACGGCTATATCACCCTTGCGGCAGGCTGCATAACTGAAGGGAAACAGGTGCTTAAGCAGCATAATATTGACCTTGTCATACTGGATTTAGGGCTGCCGGACGGAAACGGCATAGATTTATGCAGGGAAATCAGGACATATTCAAAAATTCCTATCATCATGCTGACGGCCCGGGATCTGGAAACCGACGAGGTGTCCGGCCTCTTAGCCGGCGCCGACGATTATATTACAAAGCCCTTTTCCCTCTCTGTTCTTAAGGCAAGGGTGCAGGCTCTGCTCCGCCGGACCGGGGAGGGAAGCCGCCATGTTATCTATTGCGGCAAATTCAGGCTGGATACCGATCTTTGCAAGCTTTTCAAGGAGGATGAGGAAATCCCCATCAGCGCCACGGAATACAGGCTCCTTTCTTTTTTAATGACAAATGCCGGGCAGGTGCTCTCCAAGGAACAGATATTATCTTCCCTGTGGGACAATGAAGGGAATTTCGTGGATGAAAACACACTGGCCGTCAACATCAGCCGGCTGCGGGCAAAGCTGGAGGGCGACCCGAAAAATCCCCGGACCATTAAAACTATTCACGGCATCGGATACATTTGGACGGGAGGGGTGTAAGGATGGCCCTTGCAGTTACCATTATCATCGCCGTTATTTTATGCTTTCTCACCGTATTTTTCAGTTACCGGTATGTTAAAAAAGCCTTCGATTCCATCGATATGGTTTTAGATTGCGTACTGGAGAAGAAGGCAGAGATTCCCTTTGAAGGGGCAGAAGACAGCCGGCTTTCCAAGGTTACAAATAAAGCCGTAAAAATCATTCAAATGAACACCATGGATATCTCCCAAACCAGGCGGGAGAAGGAAATTATCCAGAGCTTTATATCGGATATGTCCCACCAGATGAAAACTCCTTTGTCCGGCGTTGCCATGTATACCGACCTTCTGCTGGAGGGAAACATCACTGCCGTAGAGCAGCAGGAATTTCTATGGCGCATAAAAAAGGGGACGGAAAAATTGCAATGGATGATGGACAGCCTTGTAAAAATGTCAAGGCTGGAGGTAGGGGCAATTGAATTGTCCCCGGTTACAGCAGGCATCAAGCAAACCATTTCTGAGAGCATAAGCTCCGTTCTGGCGGCGGCGGCCAGGAAAAACATTTCCATTCAGACGGATTATTTTGAGGATGTTCCTTTGCTGCAGGACCGCAAATGGACATGTGAGGCAATAACAAATGTCCTGGAAAACGCCGTCAAATATTCTCCACAGGACGGAGAAATCAATATATCTGTGGAAACCCTGCCTATCTATACAAAAGTCAGCATTACCGATGGCGGTATAGGCATTGACCCTGACGAGTGGAACTCTATTTTCAAGCGCTTTTACCGGGGGCGGAGCGCTAAGGGCGTAGAGGGAGCCGGGTTAGGGCTCTATCTGGCATCCTTGATCCTTCAAAAACAGGGAGGTTATATCCTCGTGGACTCCAGGCCAGGACTGTATACGACTTTCTCAATGTTCTTACAAAACTGTAAGAAATAAACCTTAACCTGTCAGGCGCCTGTAAGAACTAAGGGTTATGATAAGACCATAGAGAAAGGAGGCATATAGTATGCCGGTATTGAAAGTACAGCATTTAAAGAAATATTACGGAAAAGAGCCCAATGTGGTCAGAGCCCTGGATGGCGTTGACCTTGAGATACAGGAAGGTGAATTTGTGGCTGTTGTGGGAACATCCGGATCGGGAAAAAGCACCCTGCTGCATATGCTGGGCGGTTTGGATACGCCCACCAGCGGCAAGGTTACTGTGGCAGGCCGGGATATTTCAGGAATGACCGATGAACAGCTTACCATCTTCCGCCGCAGGAATGTAGGCTTTGTATTTCAGAATTATAACCTTGTTCCAATTCTGAATGTCTATGAAAATATCGTGCTGCCCATTGAACTGGACGGAAACGCCGTAGACCAAGGTTTTGTAGACAGCATAATTGAAACCCTGGGATTAGGAGAGAAAAAAAGCAGCCTGCCTAACAACCTTTCCGGCGGACAACAGCAGCGGGTGGCTATTGCCCGGGCTCTTGCAACAAAGCCGGCCATACTTCTTGCCGACGAACCTACCGGCAACTTGGACAGTAAAACCAGCCAGGACGTTTTAGGGGTCTTGAAAATGACATCCACCAAGTTCCACCAGACCATGGTGATGATAACACATAACGAGCAAATTGCCCAGCTTGCCGACCGGGTGATCCAGATCGAGGACGGCAAAATCGCCACGGAAGGGCGGTGATGGCATGAGGAACAATAACCAGGCTGTCGTAATGAAGCTATCCAAACGAAGCTTTCAGGCCAACAAAAGCCGGAACATATTTGCGCTGGTTGCCATTGTGCTGACCACCGTTCTGATTACGGCGGTGTTCACCATTGGCATCAGCCTCTCCGACGGTATGCAGCAGATGCTGATACACAGTTACGGGCGCAGTACGGAGGTGGATTTTCAATACCTCACCGAGGACGAGGCCCGGCGCGTGGCTGAACACCCGCTGATTAAGGAATACGGCCTGTCAAGGCTTATTACCGTCACGGCTGAGGGAGCCTTCCGCCAGGCCCAGGGAGAAATTCATACGGCAGACGAGAATTTTGCCGGGTTTACCTTTAGCAAGCCGGCGACAGGCCGGCTGCCCCAAGGGGAAAACGAAATTGCCCTAATGAGCTGGATATTAGACGCCATGGGGTTGCCCCGGGAATTGGGGCAGGTGGTGCGCCTGGATTTTGAGGTGGACGGTACCCCTTACAGCATGGATTTTACCGTCTGCGGATTCTGGGACAACGACTTAAACCTTCAGCCCTACGGGATGCTGTATATATCCGACGCTCTGGCAGACAAACTGCTTAAGGGTGTGGATCCGGCGCAAACACGGCTGGGCGGCGGTTATTACGGTGTAACCAAGATTACCGCCAATATACACGGAAAGCTGTCCGAGCTTGAGGAAAATGTCAATACCATCCTCAAAGATACCGGAATTGACGCCGAGGCTGCAGGTGTCCTATTTAACGGGGCTTACGGCAAAAGGGGCGCGGACACGGGAATCATCGCGGCAATGGCAGTTATTATCGCCATTATACTGGTAAGCGGCTATCTTCTCATCTACAATATTTTCTACATTTCAGTTATGCGGGACGTGCGGTTTTACGGCCTTTTAAAAACCATCGGTACTACGCAAAAGCAGCTCATGCGCGTCGTCAACTTTCAGGCGCTGCTGCTCTGCACCACCGGTATTCCTGCAGGCCTTATCTTTGGGTATCTGCTGGGCATAGTGATGATCCCCGTGCTGCTTGGCTTTCTCAGCATCGACTACATGCCGGCGCCCCCAAATCCCTGGATCTTCCTGCTGGGGGCGGCGCTGGCCCTCTTTACGGTTCTTGTAAGCTGCTACGGCCCCGCCAAAAAAGCAGGTAGGGTAACTCCCGTGGAGGCGGTGCGGTATACGGGCGTTGCCGCAGCTCCTGCAAAAAAGACAAAAGGCGGCAGCAGCGGGGCCAAAATATCCCGCATGGCCTGGTCCAATATTTTCCGCAGCAGGAAAAAGGCATCCCTTGTCATCGCTTCCCTGTCTGTGGGGCTGATTTTATTCAACATTGTCTATACTCTGGTTAACAGCTTTGACGTAAACAAGTTTCTGCAAAGCCATATTAACGGTGATTTTCTGATTGCCGACGCGGATTATTTCAGTTTTGCCAGGCCTTATGCGCCAAGCTATACATTAAGCGGAGACTTGCTGGCGGACGTGAAGGAACTGGACGGCGTACAGGAGGTTGCCAAAGTCTATTATGCCAACGGCTTTGCTCCCATAGAGGGAAATATCAAGGACGGCCTTATTAATTCTCAGCGCAGAAGGATTTTGTCTAAGAAGCCTTCCCTGACGGAGCAGGAAGTCGAGGAAATCATTGAAAAGACGGATTTCAGCGCCTACGGGGATTTCATAGACGCCCAGGTTTACGGCTTTGACAGCTATTGGCTGGATAAGCTGGAGGAAAATATGGTCGAAGGAACCTTTGAACGGGAGAAGTTTTTGTCCGGGGATTACCTGCTGCTTGGATTTGACGGTGAAGGCATGGTCCGGGTGGGTGATACCGTCACATTCTCTTTGGAGGGTAAGGACCGAGAAGAACGCAGCTATGAGGTCATGGGCCGGGTGGATTATCATGCACTCAATTCTTTAGGCGCCCATTTTGTTTCCATGCCCGGGTTTTCCGTCTATCTTCCGTCCTCGGAGTTTGAAAGACTTGCAAACCCCGATATCATGTCGGCTACGGTCATCGCGGAGGAAGCCTACATTGACCGCCTTCAGGCAGAAATTGAGCTGCTGCTTGTAGGGCATCCTCAAGTGGACTTTCGTTCCCGGGCTGATTACATTGACGAGATGAAAAGTGACAACCAGCAATTGGCCCTCATCGGCTTTACGCTGTGTACCGTGATTTTACTGATCGGTATGCTGAATTTCGTCAATACCACCATGACCAACATTTTTTCCCGCAAACAGGAGCTTGCCATGCTCCAGAGCGTGGGCATGACCGCCAAACAAGGCAAAAAGATGCTTGTATTGGAAGGCATATACTATATGGCGCTGGTACTGATTGCTTTTGTAACAATAGGCTATATAGTCAGCTACTTTACCGTAAACACCATAACCCAGGGCAGCGCCGCATATACCTATCAATTCACCTCTGCGCCTCTTATGATCTGCTTCCCGGTACTGCTGCTTCTAGCCTGCATACTGCCTATCCGGGTGTATAAAAATATTTCCCGGGAAAGCGTGGTGCAGCGGCTGCGGGAAAACCAATAATACAGGCGGATATGTAGAAAAGGGCGGTTCATGTGAGCCGCCCTTTTCAGCTATTTAGATTTTCAGCATAGTTTCAGCACTTCGGCTAACTTGACCCGAAGTGATCAGCTTTGGTGGTAAGACCTGCTAACAACGCATAAAATTACATGTGGCTCAGTTTAATCAAAGCGAATGATCCTTAGTCGTCCTGCTTTCCAATATTACAGCGCCGCGTCTCTTAGGCGGAACAGGGCAATCCCCGTTCCGGCCAGTATAGTTGTTACAACACACAGCACCAGCGGCGCGGCTGCCGGCTGGACGGCTTTCAGCGGCGTGATCCAGGAGAAAGGCGAAAGGGCGTAGAGTACTTCGGGAATCTGCTGCTGCTCCCAAAAAATCTCCATCAGGACGAACAGGGTGAGCAGGCCGTAGCTGATCCCGGTCATCCACTTCGGCAGTGCGCCGAAGAGCAGCAGCGCGATACCGCCAATGACCCAGATCGCAGGGATCATCCCCGCCATTTCAAAAAAGAGCCGAGAAAGCGCTCCGCTGTCCCCGGTGCCAATTACTGCACCCAGGCCCACGCAGAAGCCGGACACCAGCAGAATGGCCGCCGAGCCGCCGAAAATGTAGGCCATATGACTCAAAACCAGCTTCTCTCGGCGCAGGGGCATGGACAACAGTGTCTCTCCTTTGACCGCTTCCTCCCGGCGCAGAATGCCCGCCGCCATCATCACATAGACGGAGATCAGTATTCCGAAAACGTAGAGCATCAGCGATAAAAACGCCCGATCTATGCCGCCCAGCCGCTCAATCAGTCCGGCTAACGCCTCCGCCGAGCTGACCGCGCTCACCATCAGATAGCTGGCATAGCCCAGCGCTAAGGAAAAGATGGCGTAGAAGCAAAACCAGGCGAGAAACAGCCCCCTTTGGTTGCGCCAGGCAAGGGCGGAAAGACCTCGCAAGCTCGGCTTGGCAAAAGCCCGTCCCGGTCGCTGGGGTACAAGCCCCGCGCCTACATCCCGCCGCGCCGTCAGCCACAAGGACAGCGCCATGAGCGCTGCGCCCAAGGCCAGCGGAATCAGCAGCAGAGGGAACCGTTCGACCGCAAAGGGGCGGATAAGCAGTGGCCACTCCAACGGGTTGAGGAAAGCCAGGAGATTTTCCCCGCCGCTCACGTTCCACAAAATATGCAGGCCGAACAACAGCCCCAACAGGCCAAAGGACATCCCACGGGCCGCCGTGGCGCTCACAAAGAACTGCGCGACTACCCCCGCCACAATCCCCAGCACACAGGAGGCAGCGAAAAAGCCCAGGCAATGAGCCAGTGAGCCAACGAATCCAAGGCCAAGGGCAATCATTGCGAATATGGTCAGTACCGCCGCCATGGCGTTGATTAAGACCATACTCACCAGCGCTGCTGCCAGGGTCGCCAGGCTGCCGGTGACGTTGGCGCCGAGCAATTCCCTCTTGCCCTGTTCCTCTGCCAGCCGGGTATGGCGAATTATATAGACCATGCTGAAAATTCCGCCGACCAGCGCCAAAAACACCTTGGTGCGCCAGGTGACGAAGCCGGCCACCGAGATATCCAGCAGCGGGCCGTGCATGGCCACGGTAAGGGGATCGATGAGGCTGACACCCATCTCTATGAGGGCCTCCTGGGTGGGGAACAGCACCAGCGACGACACTGTGTTAATCGCCACCCACGCCCCAGGTAGCAGCAGCCATACAAGGGTGAAGATGCGGTTTTGCCGCAGGTACAGCCTCATTAGAGAAAGTGTGCCGTGAAAATATCTCTTCACCTTAAGCCCTCCTTTTTAGCATCCTTCTTGTAGTAGTTTAAGAACAGCGCTTCCAATGTGGGTGGTTCCTGTTTATGGATGAGTGCTTTCAGTTCCTCCATGCTGCCCTCTTCGATAACTTTCCCCCCACGGATGACGCCGATCTGGTCGCAGACGGCTTCCACCTCCGAAAGAATGTGGCTGGAGAGAAAGACTGTCTTTCCAGCGTCCCGCGCCTCTTTGATGCACTGCTGGAATACGCCCTCCATCAGGGGATCGAGACCGGTTGTGGGCTCGTCGAGGACAAGCAGCTCCACATCGGACACAAAAGCCGAGATCAGCGCCACTTTCTGGCGGTTGCCTTTGGAATAGGCTTTGCATTTTTTAGTGGGGTCGAGATCAAAGCGGTCGATGAATTGCTCCCGGCGCTCCTTGGAATAGCTCCCCCGCAGCCGGCCAAGAAAATCGATGACCTCGCCGCCGGTCATGTTATCCCAGAGCTGTACGTCGCTGGGCACATAGGCCAGGCGCTTGTGCAGCTCCATCGCATCCTGCCAGGGGTCGCCGCCTAAAAGCTTCACCTGCCCGCCGTTCTTTTTCAGCAAGCCAAGCAAAATGCGGATGGCAGTGGATTTACCTGCTCCGTTGGGGCCGATAAAACCGTAAATACTGCCCTGGGGTACGGAAAGCTCAAGGCCGTTTAAGGCGGCAGTTTTACCGAACCGCTTGATTAAACCATGAATTTTGATAGCAGACATATCTTTTCCCTCCTTACTGTTTGTAAAAGCATTTGCGCAGCACATCCAGGTATTTGTCAAAGTCGGCGTTGAGGGCCTCCACGTTGATGTCCTCAACTTTTTGATCTCCAATCAATTCCAACGAACGGTGGCCGTAGTTTTCTAGCGCCCAGATAATCAAGTCCCGGATTTTGTCCGACGGCACATCCTGCCGGAACAAAGAGATATCCAAGTTGCCCAGCAGGCACTCATATCCATAGCTCATCATCTTCTCAAGCCGCTCTTTCAGTTCGGCGGCGATCTCGGCTGACTTTTCTGTGGTCAGCCGCTTGATAAACTCGAAGATAGGGGGGTAGCGCTGGTAAACCGTTCCTTTTAGCATGGCAGCCCGGCGGTAACGGGTAAGAAGGTCGCCGCCGCAGTGGCCGATTTGCTCGTAGAATTCCCGGCTGACCACCCCGAACACATAGTCGCAGAGGAACAGGAACAAGTCCTTTTTGCTGGCGAAGTAGTGGAACAGCGCCCCCTTTGAGATGCTCGCCGCCTTTACCATCTCATTGGTAGAGGCTAGATCGTAGCCCTTTGTAGCAAACTCCATCAGAGCTGCATTGATGATAACATCCCGCTTTTCTTCCTTTAGGCTGATGAAGTTTTCGTGCATTTTTACCACGTCCTTTTTACAGATTGACCATATTGGTCGGTATCTGCAGTATAGCAC
The DNA here is from genome assembly GCF_001317355.1 of Oxobacter pfennigii. Lineage (NCBI taxonomy): Bacteria > Bacillati > Bacillota > Clostridia > Eubacteriales > Clostridiaceae > Oxobacter > Oxobacter pfennigii. The sequence goes on along the minus strand of NZ_LKET01000051.1, from coordinate 220,213 downwards.
AACCGACCGAAGTGGTCAATAATAAAAGGCAAGATTGAGAAAGAATTGACCAGGCATCAAAGTCGTATATATCTCGTATGTTGACCGTCTTTTATGTTGTTCCTCTATAGTTGCTTCCTTATGCACCCTGTCCGCCAGCTACCGATTTGAAGCAGCGCAAAAAGAATGGCTGCAATATAATTGTATTTATAAAAAAGGTACAGGTTGGATACCAGAGGAGGGCAATATTGAAAATGTGTTCGAAGGAAGCTTTGGCTGACTTCCGAAAATTCTTTAATCCTGATATAATAGTTGCAATAATTATGGCTATAACGGGTGCCAAAGAGAAAAAGTGTAAAATAAGAGCAGAGCAGGTCAAGCGCACAAATTGTATTGGGTGATATGCTATCTATAAAAGGAGGTGCATATCATGCACGCATGGGAATCTATACAAAAAACATTGGATTACATTGAAGCAAATATGAGTGAGGAGATTGATATTGAGCAGATTGCGAAAGAATCATCATTATCTGTTTTTTATTATCAGCGCTTGTTCTCACGTCTTGTTAAAAGACCATTTCGAGAATATATAAAGCTGCGCCGATTAGCCCGCGCCTGCGAGTTGCTTGCCGATAAACAACGCCGCATTTTGGATATTGCGCTGGACTGCGGATTTGGAAGCCATGAGACATTTACAAGGGCATTCAAAGAAGCCTACAAAATGACGCCGGAAGAATACCGCGAGCATCCGGTGATGCTTAATCAGTTTGATAAGCCTGACTTATTGTTAAACTACACAATGATTGACGAAGGTGTTCCGCTTATTAGCGATGGCCTTGTGCTGGAGTTTAACCGTAAAACAATCTCTGAGCCAATTCCTTTTATGGGTGTAACAGGAATTATTCCAATTGAGGGGCAAATGCCGCTTGGTGAAGCTACAGGTGTGGATATGCCTGGTGAGGTCTGGAAAAAATTCCACAAAGAAAAACATACCATTCCTCGGGCAAAGGATAGCCGTGAACTGGGAGTTGCTTATCTTGGAGATGTACCTGAAGGGTATTTTACTTACTTTGCTGGTGCGGAAGTGGCACAAGGAGCAGAAGATGCCCGCTTTGTTAATTGGGAACTTCCGGCAAGAGAATATATTGTCTGCGGATTTGAGGCAGAAAACTTTGAACAACTTGTAACCGTAGCTATTAATAAGGCTGTAAAATATAGCGGTCTTTGGCTTGAAAAACACGGATTGACTATGGATGTTTATTCTCCCGAAGTGTACTACGACAGTTCTCCTGACGGGAACTACATGGAATTGTGGATGCCAGTAAAGGAAAAGAAATAACAATGGTTTGGTATTATCGTAATGATGTCAAGTCCGCAATTGTCCGATAATGTGCAATAACCTTATTCTAAAGTTGGAACACGTTATCCATATAATATTAATCTGTTAAAAAGGGGCTGTGGCATTAGTCACTTCAGTGGGTTAAAGCCAGAACAAAAGCACCCCGTTTCCTAATCTATGAACTGCTCCCTTCATGATTAACAGTGTTTTTATATTTCACCGTCTCTCATAAAGGGAGCAGTTCACTATGTGGAGCGAGGTGCTTAATTTCATTATTTTAATATGTTTTGTGGAGACTGCTTTTTATAAGTTTGACTTATGAAACAGCCCTTTTGCTTTGCATAAACATTTACCAACATTCATCTGCTTTTGGGAATATAGGCTTTGTCAACGCCTCTAAGTTGGGCTGAAGCTTCACAACATATTTTCAAGCCATTACCGGCAGGTTTTGATGTGCTTCTTAACCTTTTTCATCGCCCAGTCATAGTGGCTGGAAGTGGCTGAAACGCAATAGCTGCCAAGTGTACTCGTTCCTGTCCACGAAAAATGGTTTTTTGTAAATAATTCTTCATTTGAAAATGATTCAATCATAGCCATTACTGCGGTATGGCTTTCTTTGACCATTTTTTGCGACTGGGCATATGGCGTAGCCTGATGTTTATTCCAAAACCCCACGTTCATTTGGGAATATGTCTTCCAGTTATAGGGCTCCGGCAGAAAGGGCTTTGGTTTCCCGCCCTGATTGGCTTTCACCCAATTTAGCAGCAACTGGTGCCATTCGTAAAGATGGACCAATACGTCCCGCAGATTTTTATCCCGATCCCAGTGTGACTCTTTTTTATTGAAGCCGTTACCGAAATTGAAGGAGGCATTCTGCTCATGGTCCGTCATAGTGTCAATGAGCTGTTCCAGCTTTTCAAACTGTTCCTTTGCCGTTTTAATTAAATCCGGCTTTGTTGCAGGTCTTGACATAGGTTAACCTCCTTCTTAACTTTACTCCCATTTGTGCTTGTTCCGTACATTCCATCTGTACTGCCCGTTGGAAGGGCTTTGGCGATAACTTTATTTCATGGCTGAACCAGCATTTTTAGTGTCTTTGACTGCATATTTATCATACCGCACATAACATGACAACAGTACTTCATGTTATGTGCTCTAATAAAAATCTTTTATCTTCTCGATTTCCCCCAGCAAATTATCCTTTACGCTTTGGGGATCCAAAACCTGAACAGCCCTTCCAAAGGACAGCAAAAATCCATACAGCCAATAATCCTCCGGTAAGTCAACTGATACAAGAAATGTTCCGTCTTCATTTTTTATAACATTTTTTGTATCAAATTCATCATAGACCCTATGGGCCATGTAAGAAGAAAATTTCATTATGATATGGATAAGCGCCTCTGATGAGGCGTCCGGTGTTTCTATGGCAGGCGGTGAAAGTTCCTTGTCCGCAAATGTTTCCGGCATTACTTTAACAGCTGATATTCTGTTAATCTTAAAGGTCCTGTAATCCTGTTTTAAAAGGCAGTAGCCTTGCAAATACCATGCCTTTGATTTAAAAATAAGTTTTAGAGGATATACCATTCTGCTTGTTGTTTCTCCGTAGGTGCTTGAATAGGTAAATTCAATAGCCTGCTTTTTTATAATTGACAGCTTGAGTATCTCAAAGCGTTCCTTATCCCGCTTTGCATTCCCCCAGCGTGAAAAATCAACCTCAATCCAGTTTGTATCTGTTTTATCAAAAAGAGTCCGCAATTTTGAAAGGATATTGCTGACATCAATATGCTCGGTGGATGTCAGGCTTTGCAAGGCAAATAGTATTTGATTTTGTTCTTCCTCTGAAATGGTAGTTTTGTTCAAGACGTAGTTATCCAAAATAGAGATACCCCCGCCTTTACCCTGCACGGTGTATATGGGAATGCCCGCCGCCGACAGTATTTCAATATCACGCAATACTGTTCTGACAGAAACCTCAAAGCGTTCTGCCAGCTCTTTGGCTGTTGTGCTTTTCTTATCCAGTAACAAATACACAATTTCAAAAAGCCTGTTTATCTGCATACAATCACCTCATGGTTAATTATACTACGGTAACATGACAACAGAAAGTCATGTTATAAGCAACTATATTTGAATAAAAAACCAGGATATACTTTTAGGTTAATGTGATAAAACGGCGGTCAAAGATATGGATAAAAAACACCTTAAGGGAAAATCCCTGAAAGGCGCCGAAGAAAAAATGGGCGTAATTACCGCCCGTTAATTTCTGTTGTGATTGTCCTATGTTCTTGAGTCGAAACCTCTTTACAGCAAAAGCCCATGCGACAAACTCCAAATAATCAAAATAATAAAGGCCTAGGCGTATCAGGGCTTTCGCCAAAGGAGAGATTAAATCCGTTCTCTTCCAGTAAAGCTTTTACCGCCGCCTCTAAACCTCCGTTTTTTTCTGATATCTCTGCCGTCCGAAGTAGGCCAATTAATTCCGCGTTACCTTCTTGTTCGAATACGACAATTAATGGCTGCCCCATACTGCTCCATTCTGTAAGCCAGCCTTTTTCATCTATACGCATACCTCCGGCTAATATTACCTTGCTTAAATCCTTCGGCAACAGGCGGTATTCCAGTAGATATACATATATGGTTCTATCGGCAAGATTATCGAATTCATTTACCAGTTCTAAAAACGAAATTTTGCTATCAATTATTTCAACTTCGGAAGTCTGTTCATAATTAAGAATTTCATTATTTATAACCTCCCAGGCAATGGATTCGATACTCGAATTGCCATCGTTTGGGGAACTTTTTTGCATTCCGGAAGCGCCCAAAAGTACAGTAGTGAAGAGGGTTGCTGCAAAGAATACAGAAGAAAATATTAGCACCTTTCGCGTGAAGTTCTTACTTTTCATAATTGCGCCGAGCCGCTCCTTAAGAGCCTTTTTTTCCTCACACATAGTTGTGGATAAAACTGTCTTCGGTGTTTTGGCTTCGGCTACCATTGCAATCAGAGTATCGCCGTAATTCTGCCTGCCAACGGTATCAAGGCACTTTATTACCGCTCCGTCACAAGCCAGTTCACAAGCCCGGTCTATTTCACGGCGCACAAGGTAAACAACGGGGTTAAACCAATGCAACTCGCCCTCCAGTACCGATAGCCACTTTACAATCAGGTCGTGCCGCCGTAAATGAGTGAGCTCGTGAAGAAGAATATTTTGAAGCTGTATTTCAGAATATTCCCTGTCCGGCAGCAGGATAACAGGACGTAACATCCCGATGAGCATGGGTGTGGGTGCAAGAGTATTGCGGTAGAGCCGGGGCATGCGTTCATTTCTCATTTTCTCCCATTTGAAAATATGCTTTGAGCTCGTCAATGTCAGCTTCGGATAATTTACCGCGGTGGCAAAGCGCGGCGACAAAGTTTTTTGCGTTTCCGTCATATAGTTTGTCAATCATGTTCTGCTCTTCAGCCTGAATATATTCCGCCTCGGAAATATTTGGAGTATAATACAGTACATCTTGTTTTTGCGCAGTAATAGCCCCCTTATCTGCAAGGCGGCGTATCAGGATATTGATTGTGGATTTTTCCCAACCTTTTGTATTTTGCAATTCAACGCGGATGTTTGTAAACGATATGGGCTTTTTCTCGCGCCATAGGATTCTCATAATTTCAAGCTCCGCATTGGATATCTTTTCTGCCAAACTCATTTTACTACCTCCGTGTTACAAACGTAATACATTATATGTGTTACGCTTGTAGCACGGATTTGTCAATCTTGTTTTTGATAGTTGATTCTTATGAACCCTGTCCGCCGGCTGCCTATTTGAAGCAGCGCAAAAAGAATGATTGCAATATAATGTATTTATAAAAGAGATACAGGTTGTGTACCGCATTATATGTAATCTGCAATGGAAAACCAATAAAATAATGATAAACAAGCAACGGTTAAAAAATTTATTTAAAAATGAACCATTTGAAATGTGGCGACTATTTACAGGTATACGGGATTTAGAGAGGAGGTCAATATTGAAAATATGGTCCGCAATAAAATTTAGACAACCCCCCCAGCGTTATATGTTTGCGGATCTGGTGGATGAGTACGGCGGTTCGATTTACAAGTTTTGCCGGAGCCTTACTTATTCCAGGGAAGATGCAGACGATTTATTCCAGGAAACATTCTTAAAAGCCTTTGAACAACTGCCAAAACTAAGCGCCTCGGACAATCCGAAGGGTTTCCTCTTTTCTACCACGTTATATATCTGGAAAAGCTGGAAGCGTAAGTATGCCCGCCGTAAAAGGTTGGCCCCAATTGAAAGTCTGGATGATAATAGCGCAGTAGGCGTACATATGGAAGATAGTTTTATGGCACAGGAAGAAGCCCGTATTGTCCGGGAATTGGTTGAGTCCTTGCCGGATAAGTTCAAAATCCCCATTATCCTATACTATACCGTTGAAATGAGCGTGTCAGATATTGCCGCCGCCCTAAAACTTCCAGCGGGTACAGTTAAAAGCAGATTGTTCAAGGCCCGGAAACTTGTTGAGAAAGGATTGGTTGCGATTCATTATGAAAAATAAAAATTATAATGTGGATCTGCTGCTTAAAAATGCTTTGAGCAGCACGGAAATCCCTCCCACGGATTTAGTGCAAAAAGTGAAATATGAGTTGAGCAAGGAGGAACCTATTTTGAGAAAATCTGCTATAAGGCCTTCTTTCAGCGCGGCTGCCGCCGTTGTTATGGCCCTTGTGTTTGTTACCACTACCGCATTTGCGGCCTGGTATTTCCTCTCACCCTCGGATGTGGCAGACAGGTTGGAATCCCCTGTTTTAGCCGAAGCATTCCGCAGTGACGATGCCTTGCTGGTAAATGAAACAAAGTTCAAGGGCGGTTATGATGTGACTTTCCTTGGCATTGTGTCCGGCAAAGGCTTGACTGAATTGGACGGTACGGTGGATACTGCAAAATCCTACGCAGTAGTCGCAATTGCAAAACAGGAAGGCTCCATGCCTGATACAAGTGGCGAGGACTTTGGCAATGTTCCCTTTTTTGTCTCGCCGCTTATCAAAGGCCAAAAGCCTTGGCTTTATAACATTGCCAGTATGAACGGCGGATACTCGGCCTGTGTGGTAGACGGCGTCATGTATCGCTTAATCGACTGCGACAGTCTGGAGATGTTTGCCGACCGGGGACTTGAGCTGATTGTCAGCTCTACTAATTTCTACAGCACCAAAGCCTACAACTATGATGAAGCCACCGGCCTTGTTACTCCAAACCCCGATTTTGACGGAGTCAACCTGGTATTTGATCTTCCCCTTGATCCTGCTAAAGGCGACTTTGAAAAAGCCCGGCAGTATCTTGACACCTTATGGGATGACAAGGAAACGGACGGTAGGAAAGATGCTCTGGAGAAAACAAGCAGCGATGATAAATCCTATGAGCTTTATGAAGATGGAGAAAAAGGTATCGGTATAAGCCAGGTTATGACCTATGAAGAATATAAAGCATGGATGGAGCAAAAGCTTGCCGAAACCCAGGAATTAGTGGATAAAGGTGACTATTCAGCGTCATCAATGGAGCTGGACCGCCGTGATTATGAGGATAAGCTGGAAAAGGTCAGAAAGGGTGCAACGCTTACCATTACAGAGTTTAAGGATGGCAGTTACAGTGTGATAATTACTTATCCTAAAACTGGGGGTTCCATAACCCGGGACGCCGGTGGCAGTATTATTGTCGGCAACTGATTATGCTGTTGTTATTGAAAGCTGGCGGCAACTGCCGCCAGCTTGATGATTTAGTAAGAAGCCTGTATATAAAAGGGAGAGCCTATAGCATATAAAAAGTTTGGCTACGCTCCTCTTTTCATATGTGCTTTATGTATTGGCCATTTTTAAGGGACTAAAGTAATCCCTTAAAAAGCTCTTGACAGCCATTTTTGATGAAAAAAATATGTAAAGAAAAATTTAAATTCTTTTAATCATCGATTCCAACCATTACCGAAGTTGCTTTAATAATGGCGTAAGCTTCTTTGCCCACCTCCAAGTTCAGTTCTTTTACTGCCTCCATTGAAATTGTGGCGCTGATTTTATTGCCCCCGCCTATATCAATAGTAACAATGTCGTTAACAGCCCCTTCTTTTATTGATTCGATTTTGCCTTTGATTTGATTTCTTGCACTGAGTCTCATTAATATCTCATCCTTCCTATGTAATATTCATATTTAGAATGTCAACATAGTAAAGAAATATACATACATTTTAAGCCTTGCATATGCTTATGCCCTCTCGATTTTTGCGCCTATATCTATAGGCTTGGCAGTAAAAAGGCTGGTTGTCACCAGGGCGTCTACTCCCGTAACAGCATAAAGTGCGGCATTAGTTTCATTTATGCCGCCTGAGGCTAAAAGGGTAACTGATGGTGAAATCTCCTGCAATTGAGGCACGCCCTCTGAGAGGACTTCCGGCGGTAGCTTATCAAACTGGATTCCGTCCACACCGGCCTTGCATAAGGCTATGGCTTCCTCCATGCTCTCTGCCTCAACAAATACCTTCTTTTCGCAGGAATGCTCTTTTATTGCAGGTATGCGCTCAATCAACCCATCTATTCCGCCTATAAAGTTCATATGCTGCTTGAATATAAGCACGGTTTCCGATAATCCCAGACGGTGAGGAAAGGCGCCTCCGCACAATACGGCTTTAAGGGTCAGTGCTTTAATACCGGGAAAGCTCTTGCGCGTGGTGACTACCGGCATTTTAGGATTTACAGAATGAACAATATCCACCATCCGTTTTGTTTTTGTGGCGATTGCCGAACAGTTATCAAGAAGGCTCTGACAAATCTTCCAGCCGGCATGCAGTGATCCTGCATTTCCATACCCTTCTAAAAAAAATTCACCCGGTTTAACAACAGTTCCCGAAGGAAAGGAATTTGTCACTTCTACTCCCAGCTTATTCAGGATGCGCACCGCTTCTTCGGTGCCGCAGATTACCGCCTCTTCACGGCAAACATAACGTATAGTGCCTTCTTTGCCGGATATACCTAAAAGATGGGTTGTCAAATCAAAATAGGGCATATCCTCAGAGATTAATCCGTCAAGGAACTCATCCGGTATAAAGACCATGGTTACCACTCCTCTTAATTCGTATTTGTACAATATTTATCACATTTAATTTGATATTTTATCAAGACTTGTTTATCTTTGCTCTCTATACTGTATTATACTAGTATGAACAGTCACAGTAAATAAAAAAAGCCGCGCTGTTAATGTATTTTGTTATGTTGTATAATTTTTTATTATCGATTTGACATTTGAATTTTTGATATTTACATGTTAAAATTAATAAAATATTAACAAAACGTTATAAAACATAACGATTAGGAGGATGTTTATGAAAAAACTGGTCAGGTTGTTGCTTTCTTTAATGTTGGTTTTAAGTCTTATAGGCTGCGGTGCAAAACCGGTGCCTTCCCAATCCACTCCACCGGTTACCGAAACTCCTAAAGTTACAGAAGCTCTAAAAAGTGGACTGGCTGGGCACACATTGTCTATATATTGCGGAGCAGGCATGACCAAGCCCTTTGAAGAAATAGCCAAGCTGTTTCAGGATGAGAGCGGCTGTGCTATGGAAGTTACTTACGGAAATGCCGCACAAATTCAAACCCAGATAAATACATCAAAGGAAGGCGATTTGTTTATAGCCGGCTCTGCCGACGAACTTCAGCCGGTAAAGGATGCGGTTACACAAAGCACGGACCTGGTAAAGCACATACCCGTTCTTGCGGTCAAAAGCGGAAATCCTCTTGGTATCACCGGACTCAATGACCTGGTAAAAGAAGGAGTTCGTGTGGTTCTAGGAGACGCAGAATCAACGCCCATAGGTAAAATTGCAAATAAGGCGCTGACTGACTCAGGAATCCTTGACAAGGTTGACGTTATTGCCAGGACAGCCACAGCGCCGGAAATATTTAACGCATTAAAAATGGATCAGTGCGATGCCATCATTGTCTGGAAGGAAAATGCCGGCGGAGACGGCGTGGAAATAGTTAATACGCCGGATATGGGAAAATATATAAAGACCGTGCCTGCCGCGTCGCTTTCATACAGCGATGATGCCGAAGCACTTTCCGTGTTTTTGGAATTCCTTGACACAGAGGATGCAAAGGCCATATGGACCAAATACGGTTATGAACTTATGAACTAAACTGTTAACAATGGAGGAGGAGCTGGATGAAAAGAAAAAGTACTTTAAACCTGTTTGATATCACGGCAATAATCATTGCGGCAGCCATCGCTTTCTTTATAATATCAGCTCTTTTAACCATAGTCTTAGGAGGAGCGCCTTATTTAAAGAAGGCCCTTTTATCCGATGAGATACGCCATGCAATTTTACTCAGCATTTATACTGCAAGTGTATCAACGGTTATTTGCGTAATCCTTGCCGTTCCGGCAGCATATGCCCTGACAAGAACATCCCTGCCCTTTAAAAAGACCCTTCAAATTATAATAGAGCTTCCTCTGTCCCTTCCCTACCTGGTATTGGGCTTATGCCTCTTAATTGTATTTTCCTCTGATTTCGGAAGGGCTTTAAAGGACTTGGGCCTAAAGGTTGTATTTGATAAAAATGGTATTATTATGGCTCAGATTTTTGTCAATCTTCCCTTTGCCGTGCACTTAATGAGGGCAGCCATTGATTTGGTGGATGCCCGCCTGGAATTTATTGCAGGAAGCTTAGGAGCATCCCGCTTAGAAAGGTTTACTACCATAACCCTTCCCCTGTGCTTATCTTCAGTTCTTATGATGGTTATATTAGTATGGTCCAGAGCTTTAGGGGAGTTTGGAGCAACGCTTATGCTGGTCGGCGTCACCCGCATGAAGACCGAAACGCTGCCGGCCAGCATTTATCTTAACATCTCCACCGGCGATAACGGCATGGCTATGGCAGCAGCAATAATAATCCTAATTATTGCTGCCGTATCGCTTACCATCACAACAGTACTGCGTAAGTATACCGGTATAAAAAGCCGTATAAGTGAGGTGGTCTTATGAGCAGCGTAAGCATTGAACTGCGTAATTTTGCGCTGAAAAAAGGGGATTTCCATCTGGGAGGTATCTCTTTGGAAATCCAAAAACGTGAAATTTTTGCCCTCCTTGGCAAAACCGGATCGGGTAAAACCCTTCTTTTGGAGTCCATAGCCGGGTATTATAAAAATTTTGAAGGTGATATTTTACTTAACGGCACATCGGTTCTCCATACTCCTCTGGAAGAGAGAAAACTTGGTTTTGTATATCAGGATTACGGTTTATTCCCCCATATGACAATAGGACAAAATATCGCCTATGGCCTTAAGATGCGAAAAAAGAACCATAAAGTAATTTCTGAGGAAGTATCCCGCCTGGCGGGATTGCTGTCTATAAGCCATATATTAAGCCAGTATCCCGGAACTGTAAGCGGGGGAGAGAGACAGCGGACGGCTCTTGCAAGAGCTCTTATTCTTTCCCCCGATATTCTCCTTTTGGATGAGCCCTTCTCAGCCCTTGATACGGTGACAAAGCAGTCCCTGTACAGGGAGCTTATCAAAATACATGGGGAATTTAAATGCACCATTATATTTGTCACCCATGATTTTAACGAGGCCCAGCTTCTGGCGGACAGGGTTGGTATTATAGATAAAGGGCGCCTCATGGCGGTGCGTCATAAGGATGCCCTCTTTGATTTATATGAAGATGATGAAGTAAATTTTTTCTTAGGGCTAAAAGAATTATAGCCAATGTTTTAGCATAATCACCTGCTGCTTTTTAAAGCCAGCCTCATTAATTTATCAGCATAGTCTGCCATAAAAAGGGGAATATTCAGTAAATCCCCGTCCAGCTGAGATCATTAAGAGAGAAGCGTATACGCAACTTGACTTTGTCACCGAACCTCTCCTTAAACTTTCTCAGGCTTATACTCTCCGTATTACCCTCAGATTTGACTTCTCAGCCAGTCGGCTCATTTATGGCGAATGGTATTGACCGTGAAGGGGATGATATATCCGATATAAAAAATCAATGATATTTTCCTAACAGTCCGTACAGAAACAATTTCAAAAGGTCTTTTTTATCCTCTGCGCTTTTTTTATAGTAATCGGGTTGGCGCATGATGGAGGCGGATGCAAGAAGAAACTTAAGGAGTGCGTCATCCGAAATAGATGGATCGAGCGCCCCTGCCTTTTTCCCGACCTGGATAAATTTTAGATATATTGATTGTGCCTGAATTGACGCCGCTTCTTCATAAATCTGCTGCAATGCCTTATCTTCCAAAGCTTGCCGGCCGAAACCAGAATGACTTAATTCTAAAATGGCGTTACGCTTTTTCGACATTATTTGTTCAATCTTCTCAGAAAAAGGAATGTCTTTATCCAATAGCTCATCATATTCTTGTACTACCTGTCCGATATAGGAAATAAACGCTTCTTTCGCCAGGTTGCTTTTATCTCCAAAATAATTATAAATCGACACCTGCGAAACACCTGCTTTTGCAGCAATCTCGCTGATGCTTACATCTGTTATGCCTCTTTCGGCGAACAGCTTAGTAGCAATTTGAAGAATGGACTCTTTCTTTAATTTAGTTCTTTTCTCATAACCATTCATAATGACATCACCCGTTATCATTATAGCATTATTTTGAAATATTTTAAATCAAATTTCAAAACACATTGACAATCATATCAGCGAAGTATATTATGAAATATAAAGTAGTATATTTCAAAACTTTGCATGGAGGGATGGAAAATGCATTCGTATGTTATCGGATTTTCCCAAATAGATGAAGCGGGTTTAATGAAGGTTGGTGGTAAGGGATTAAACTTAGGGCTGCTATCGAAAATCATTGAAATCCGGGTTCCGGAAGGATTTTGCGTCACCACTACGGCTTTCCAGGAATCTTTGGCTAATAATACCGAAATCGAAGCGTTGCTGGAAAGCCTGGAAAAGCTGAAATCAATTGACCGGGAACGAATTTCACAAATCAGCGGGAAAATACGGGCTGAGATTGAAAATATTCAACTATCCAAAGATATTGAATCTGCGATTTTGAAAGAACTATCCAATTATGACGAGCAGGAATCTTTTGCAATACGTTCCAGCGCAACGGCGGAGGACCTGCCCAATGCTTCCTTTGCCGGACAGCAGGATACTTATCTGAATATTAGGGGAAAGAAAAAAATTTTGCGGCATGTAATACTGTGCTGGGCATCCCTTTTTACAGACCGCGCGGTGACATATCGAATCCAGAACGGGTTTGAACATCGTAAAGTTTCTCTTTCCGTCGTTGTCCAAAAAATGATTTTTTCCGAGATTTCCGGAATTTTATTTACCGCCGATCCGGTGACTTCCGACAGGCGGACTCTTTCTATCGACGCAGGGCTTGGGCTGGGAGAAGCAATGGTATCCGGCCTTACAAATCCGGATATTTATAAAATACGAGATGAGAAAATCGTCTCGAAAAAGATCGGCATACAGCATTTGGAGATTCGTCCCGCAGAAAACGGAGGCACGCAGCAAAACCAGGTTGATTCAAACAGGCAAAGCAAACAGGTGTTGCCCGATGATCGGATTTTGCAGTTGGCCCGCATAGGGCGAAAAATAGAAGCCTATTTTGGATGCCCTCAGGATATTGAATGGTGCTTTTACCAGAATGAGTTTTATATTGTCCAAAGCCGGGCCATAACAACCTTGTTCCCGATCCCGGAATCTGTGGATTCCCGAAAACCCAGAGTATATATGTCTATTGGACACATTCAGATGATGACGGATGCAATACGGCCTCTTGGTATTTCATTTTTCCAGATGATCTCGGATATTACACTGACAAGATCCGGGGGCAGGCTTTACGCCGATATCACCCATGATTTGTCTTCCGCAGTAGGGCGAAACCGATTGGTTATGGCGACAGGAAAGCAGGATTTGCTGATACAGGGCGCAATCAAACAACTTTTGAATCAAAAAGAGTTTATGGTGTCCCTGCCGAAAGGCAAAAGAAACGTTAAAGGGGGGATTTTTACTCCTGCTTCTATTTTAGCCGCAATCAAAATCAAGCGAAAAAATGATCCGGAGGTTATCGATGAGCTAATCGAAAAATTTGAGTCTGAGCTTAATAGAATTGATCGGCAGTTGTTAAAGCTTTCCGGAAAAGCGGCCTTGGATTTTATAAAGGATGACCGGGGCTCATTGCTGGCAATGGCGTATCATCCCAAAATGTTAGGGCCGATCATCGCGGCCATTCTGGTGAATGATTCGATGAATAAGAATATTGAGGTCTGGCTTGGGGAGAAAAATGCGGCAGATTTGCTCTCCAAATCATTGGAACACAATGTCACCACGGAAATGGGGCTCGCGTTATGTGATTTGGCCGACGTAATCCGGGAGTATCCTCAAGTATTAAAATATTTGTCTGAAATCCCTGACGATAAAGACTTTTTTGAAAAAATGCGTACGCTTCCGGGGGGAAAAGAAGCCGAGAAAGCATTTAAGAATTTCCTTATGAGGTACGGGATGCGCTGTCCCGGTGAAATTGATATTACCAAACCCCGTTTCGAAGAAAAGCCTACGCAGCTGCTGCCTATGCTGTTAAGCAACCTTCGAATTCTAAAACCCGGTGAGCATAAAGCCAGATTTGCAAAGGGTAAAATTGAAGTAAAGGAAAAAGAGGAAGAAATTTTGCATGGTTTGGCGCAATTGCCTAAAGGCAAAAGAAATACAGAAAAGATGCGGACAGACATCCGGTTGCTTCGTAATTTTATCGGATGCCGCGAATATCCCAAATATTACATTGTCCGCCGCTATCAAGTTTACAAAAAGGCATTATTAAAAGAAGCGGACAGGTTGGTAGAAAAAGGGATTTTGCATACCTGTGATGATGTTTTTTATCTTTATTTTGACGAGCTGTACAGAGCAGTTGAAACGGGTCAGGTGGATTACGGCATAATCGAAAAGCGAAAAGGAGATTATGCTAATTTTGAAAAGCTTACTCCCCCCCGCGTAATTACCTCCGACGGTTTTGTTCCATCTTCGAATTTTTCAACAGAAAAATTTCCTGCAAATGCCTTAATGGGTATTCCGGTGTCATCCGGCATTGTGGAAGGGCGCGCACGAATTATTTTATCCGTGGAAGAAGCGGAACTGGAAGTGGGCGATATTTTAATTACCCGGTTTACCGACCCTAGCTGGACTCCGCTTTTTGCGACAATAAAGGGGTTGGTTACCGAGGTGGGCGGTTTTACGACGCACGGCGCGGTTGTTGCAAGAGAATATGGACTTCCGGGAGTTGTCGGAGTGGAAAATGCGACTGATTTAATTAAAGACGGGCAGCGGGTTCGAGTAAATGGAATGGAAGGATATGTGGAGCTGCTGTGAAGGAGCAAATTTATTATGGACGCTGGATAGGTTTCTGGGAGGGGTTTATGGTTTTTCCAGTATTACCGGTCAGCAACTGGAGGGTCAAAGTCGATGCTAAATATGATATAATTTTAATAACAAATACAAGTTATAAAATAGGATGACCGGTAAAGATTATCGACTCCAACTGCCGGAAAGGGGTCATTCACCGTAAATTCTTCAAAAGGAAGGATTATCCTCATTGATAATCGCAAATATGGATATCACGAACCTTTAGATCATCATTCTTTTGCTGACGAAATACACATGGGGCAACACATTGATTGCCTTCAGACAAGTTTAAAATGAGCAAAGTATTTTATAGTACTGTCAGATGGGTCTTATATATATATCGGTTGGAGGTGTTGAAATAATGCGTATGCCAGGGTTAAAGGATCGGACCGGAAGTGAGAACTCAGTAGAAGAAATTTTAGATGAAAAATTGAATAAATCAAAAAAGAAGCTTAAACCTTTGGAAAAAAACATTATTAATATACTCTTATGGGCAACGGGTTTTGTCGCAGCATTTTATATAATCTTTGAATTATTAACAGAATAGAAGGTTTTCCATAAAAATACGTACTCCGGCCAGCACAGAATCAGAAATGATTGCTCTCTTATCTAATCTTGAACAGTATGTTAATAATGATTATGATAATATTGATCCTCTTATGAAATTAGCAATAGTGCATTATCATTTCGAATCCATCCATCCTTTCTATGAAGGCAATGGAAGAACAGGGAGGATAATTAATGTATTATTTCTGGTGTTAAAAGAGCTTTTAGATAGCCCTATTTTGTATTTAAGCAGATTTATTATCCGAAATAAATCTGCTTATTACAGATTGCTTCAGGATATAATGGTTAAGGAGAATTGGGAAGAGTGGATTTTATTTATACTGCAGGGTATAGAAGAGACAGCAAATGAGACTCTAATATTAATAAAGAAGATAAATGGTTTACTGGAAGATACAGCTGAAAAAATCAAGGCGGAGCTTCTTAAAATATATTCAAGGGAATTAGTGGATTTGATATTTTTTGAATTTTATACAAAGATTTCATATATTGAGGATGGACTCGGAGTTTCACGAAAAACTGCGTCAAATTATTTAGCTGCCCTTGAAGAGAATGGTTTTTTAATATCTGAAAGGACCTGAATAAAGGATTGTTTCAAATAGTGAAAGATGCCGGAGTCAGAAAATAAAGTTCGAAAGGAATAATAAAATGGGGCTGGATGAAATAAAGGCTTTCTTCAACGAACAAAATATAGTTGTCAACTACGGCGGCAGAATCCTTAAGCTGCTTATAATATTAATCGGAATGAAAGTCCTTACATACTTTGGGAATATTATAATAGAAAAGTTTATTCAAAATCAAAAACAGCATAAATTAGGGATGAATGAAAGAAAGCTTGATACCTTAAGCGAGCTTTTAAAGAGCATTCTCAGGTATGCATTATATATATTAGGTATAATAAACGGCCTTGATGTACTGGGCTTTCCAATAGGCACACTTTTAGTCGGCGCAGGCTTGGGCGGAGTTGCCATAGGCTTTGGTGCCCAGAGCCTCATAAAGGATATTATAGCCGGTTTTTTCATACTCTTCGAGGATCAGTTTTCCGTGGGAGAATATGTGACCATTGAGAATATGGAGGGCATTGTCGAGGGGGTAGGCCTTCGCATAACAAAAATAAAGGATTTCTCAGGAGACCTTCATATAATACCGAACGGGCTTATAGGAAAGGTAACAAACCACTCCAGGGACAATGCAAGGGCATTGGTGGAATTTGATATAGGCTATGATGTAAATATAGATAAGGCACTATCCGTACTTAATAAGCTTTGTGAGGATATAAAAAATACAAACGAAAATATAATAGAAGGCCCAAGCGTATTAGGAGTTACGGACTTAGGGGAATACGGCGTAAAACTGAAAATTGCAGCCCGTACAAAACCCATGGAGCAATGGGGTGTAGAGAGGGAAATACGCAAAAAAGTTAAGGATGTTTTTGAGGCTGAGAATATAAATATTCCATTCCCCACTCGTGTAATAATAACAAAAAATGGTAATAATTCTTAAGGAGTTGATGTTATGCCGGGCAAATTCTATGTAGGCGACATAGTACAGATGAGAAAACAGCATCCCTGCGGAAGCTTTGAGTGGGAGGTCTTAAGAATAGGGGCGGATTTCAGAATAAAATGTGTATCCTGCGGGAGGCAGGTAATGCTTCCAAGGCCAAAGTTTGAAAAAGGCGTCAAAAAGGTAATAAAAAGCAATGCCCCCATGGAGGAGAACAGTCAACAAATGTAAAAGGTGTTGTATTTATACTGCTGTAGTGATATAATACTTAAATGTGAATCCCTGCTCTGTGAAACACAGGGCCGTTAGTCCAGGGGGAGGAGGTGACAATATGAACAGATATGAAACACTTTTCGTGTTAATCCCTACTCTTGATGAAGAAGGCGTAAAAGCCAATATCGAGAAGTTTAAGGGTGTTATCGAACAGGGTGGTACAGTATCTAATATTGATGAGTGGGGTAAAAGAAGGCTTGCCTATGAAATAAACGATATAGGCGAAGGTTTCTATATACTCATCAATTTCAAAGCTAATCCGGATCTTCCAAAGGAATTGGATAGAATATTCAGGATAAGCGATGCTGTATTAAGACATATAATAATAAACCTTGATGAAAAATAATTGGTGGTGATTATATGAATAAAGTAGTATTAATAGGCAGATTAACTCGTGACCCGGAACTCAGATTTACTGCGGGTAGCGGTACTGCAGTAGCCACCTTTACATTGGCAGTTGACAGGCAGTTTAAAAATAAAGACGGTCAAAAAGAAGCGGATTTCATCAATATAGTGGTCTGGAACAAATTAGCCGAATTAGTTTCTAACTACCTTGTAAAAGGAAGGCAGGTAGCTATTGCCGGCAGGATTCAGACAAGAAGTTATGAGGGAAATGACGGTCAGAAGAGATATGTGACGGAAGTCGTAGCTGAAGACGTGCAGTTCTTAGGTACAAGAGAAGGAACAGGCGGCGGCTCCGGTTCAAAATTCCCATCTGATGATGTTCCCGGCTTTGGCGGAGGAGACAATGATTTTTCCCCTATAGATGGAGACGACGATATTCCATTTTAACGGATAAATTCTCCCGCTCATAAAAAACTTAAGAGGGAGAGATATTCTCTCACACTGAAAAGGAGGGAAAGGGATGTTAAATAAAAGAGGAAACAAAGGCAGAAGGCCTAAGAAAAAAGTTTGTACTTTTTGTGTTGACAAGGTGGAAAGCATCGACTACAAAGATGTAAGTAAGCTTAGAAAATATATATCTGAAAGAGGAAAGATTCTTCCAAGAAGAATTTCCGGTAACTGTGCAAAGCATCAGAGACAGCTGACAATCTCAATAAAAAGAGCGAGAAATATTGCTCTGCTGCCCTTTACCACAGAGTAATAAAACTGAATTTAAATCATATGCAGCCGGGTTTATAACCCGGCTTGCTGTTTTAATTACGGGCAATTAGCATATAATCTCATATGAAGATATATTATGATGTTTATACAACTATTACAGATTTTAAAATGCAGGAATTACAAACCCAATATAGAATATAAGTTAAGGATAAAATTATACAACCGTTATAAATTTTAAATGGTTTTAGCTATATGTATTAGGGGGGCAGCAAAATGAATGACGAATTCGATGTAACAGGTAATATAAAGATCATAGAGTTTTTAAAGACAGAGCTCATAGGTTCCGTGGCAGCCTTATACAGAGTCCTCAACAAAGGCAGTAAAATTACCCAGGATGCCTTGTCAGAATGCCTTGCGGGGATAATCATAATCGCATACATACTTGCCAAAAGATTGGGCATTGAATTTTCTGCCATCGACTTGAAGGTTCAGAATCAGCTTAAAATAGGCATACTTGAAGAGGATGAAATCGAGAAGAATTACAACGATTTATCCCGTCTTTTAGGACACCTTCGAGATAGAAAAAAGGATTAGGAAGTGTTGAAGTTGAAAAATTTGAATACAAGGGCACTGGTTGAAGCCTCGCTGCTTGTCGCGCTGGCAGCAGTGATAATGTTACTTAGCGCCTATGTGCCTTTTTTTATATTGGTAGGGGTTATAATCTGGCCCATACCCATTACCCTTTTAACATTTAAATACGATTTAAAGGTAAGCATTTTATCAATGACAGCGCTTTTAATATTGGTTTCAGGCCTTATAGATCCCTACAGCGCATTTACCATGGGCCTGATGTATGGAATACCGGCAATCGTTCTTGGCTTTTGCCTGAAAAAGAAGTATACGCCCTTTACCACCGTAGTTGCAATGTCAATTACCATGTTCCTTGCATATATTGCAATTATACAGTTTGGTGCAATGCTTATGGGCATGGATGTACTGAAGGAATATTTCACTAGCCTTGAAATGACAAAGGAAATGGCCAGGGAAATGTATATAAAATTCGGGATGGATGCAAGCCAGGTGGACCAGGTATTAGACCAAGGCTTAAATCCGGAGCAGATAAGAATGCTGCTCCCCGGACTGTTCGCCATAACGGCTCTCTTTGGTTCATACATGAATTATTATGTTGTGGGGCAGATATTCAAAAGATTGAGGATAGACATAGTGAGGTTATCCCCCATTGAGGAATGGTATATAGGAAGGAATTTAAGCTTTGGCTTGTTCTTCACCTTTGCCGTAACAGGCATACTTTACTATTTCAAGGTACCCAATTCCGACATGGTATTCAACAGCATGTACATGATTTTTTCCCTCAGTTTTATTGTAAATGGATTGGCTGTTGTGGTATGGTATATAAAAAGCAAGGTTTTATCCAGGAAAATCAGGGCTATAATTTATTGTGGGATGGTTTTATACATACCCTTATTAAGCCAGGTATTTTTAATCGTCGGATTGGTGGACTATCTCTTTGATTTCAGAAAGATAAACCTATCCAGATGGGGCGGGAGGATTCCGCCGGGAGAGTAATATGAATGATTATAACAGAATATTAAAGGTGTTAATGCCCAATACCAAAATCTATCTTATTATCATTGCCGTATATACGAGCATAATATTTTTTTACAATATAAATTTGGGATTAGCAGGCCTTGTAATTTTAGGGGCTTTAATATACTACAACCTTTTAAATCTTAAAGCCAGAAAAAATGAATGGACCAAATATATAGAAAACCTTTCATCAGACCTTGGCCTGGCCACAAAGAATGCAGTTTTAAACCTTCCCCTTCCTTTGATAATTTGCGAAGAGGACGGTACCGTTTTGTGGTATAACAAATGCTTTGGAGATTTATACGTAGATACAGATTTCCTGGGTAAAAAAGTCAACGAATTTGTAAAGGATATAAACTTAAGAAAAATACTGGATAAAAATATTGAATCATTAGATAAAATCCTAATTGAAAACAAGTTCTACTCCGTCCTTATAAACCCCATAAAGGTCAAGGAAGAAAAGAAGGAAGACAAGTATATAGTAATGTTTTACTTCGTTGACAGGACGGATTATTTTAAACTGAAAGAGTTCTACAACCAAAAGAAGGCGGCGGCAGCTTTAATTGAAGTGGATAATTTTGATGAAGTTGTAAAAAACGTTGATGAAGGTAACCGTCCGGAGTTAATTGCTCAGCTAGATAAAAAAATAAACTCCTGGGCGGCGGAAATGAACGCTGCCATAAGGAAATACGATGAAGATAAATATGTGCTCTTCATGGAAGAGAAATATTTAAATATTTTACAGGAAAAAAGATTTGATATCTTAGATGATATAAGAGATATTAACCTTGGCAATAAATTTCCGGCCACGCTTAGCATTGGTGTGGGCAAAAACGGAGACAGCCCTCTGCAGCTGATGGATTTTGCAGCCTCTTCAAAGGATTTGGCATTGGGAAGAGGCGGAGACCAGGCTGTGGTTAAAGACGGGGATAAATTTCTTTTTTACGGAGGAAAGACCAGGGAAGTTGAAAAAAGGACAAAGGTTAAAGCAAGAGTGGTGGCTCATGCCCTGGCAAATTTAATGGACCAGGCAAATGAAGTCATCATAATGGGTCACGATACCCCTGATCTTGATTCTTTAGGGGCCTCTTTGGGACTTTTCAGGGCGGCTAAAAACAGGGGGAAGCCCGCCTATATAATACTGAATAAACCAAATATTTCAATACAAGCCCTGTTAAAACGTTTAGAGGCCATGGCAGAATACAGTAATATATTCATTACAAGCGACCAGGCCCAAAACAGGCTTTCTAAGGGCACGCTGCTTATAATAGTGGATGTCCATATAAAGAGCTTTACCGAATATCCGGATATAGTGGATGCGGTGGAAAAAGTAGTTGTAATTGACCATCATAGGAAAAGCGCCGATTTTATCGATAAGGCTGTATTAACTTACCATGAAACTTATGCATCTTCTGCCAGTGAGCTAGTTACTGAGATTTTGCAGTACATTTCTGATAAAATAGAAATAAACAGTATAGAAGCAGAAGCCCTGATGGCAGGAATTACTGTGGATACCAAGAATTTTTCCTTTAAAACTGGGGTAAGAACCTTTGAAGCGGCATCATTTTTACGCCGCTGGGGCGCCGATACCATGGCCGTCAAGCAGCTTTTGGCCGATGACCTTTTGACCTATACAATGCGCGCCGATGTAGTAAAAAGCGCAAAAATAATAGGCGGCAATATAGCCATAGCAGTCTGCAAGGAAGCAGGGGACAATATATCCTTGGTTGTACCCCAGGCAGCAGATGAGCTTTTAGACATAAAGGGCATAAACGCATCCTTTGTGCTTGCCGTAAACGGCAGGGACATAATGATAAGCGGAAGGTCCTTAGGCGAAATAAACGTTCAGCTTATATTGGAAACACTAGGCGGAGGCGGGCATATGACAGTTGCGGGAGCAAAACTATCCAATGTGTCCTTGGAGCAGGCCGAAGCCATGGTTATAGATGCAATAAAGAAATACCAGGAGGAAGGTGAAGCAAAATGAAAGTAATATTAACCGCAGATATTAAAGGAGTGGGGAAAAAAGGCGAAATAATTAATGCATCCGATGGATACGCCAGAAACTATCTGTTGCCAAAAGGCTTGGCAATGGAAGCTAATGAGGGCAACCTTCAATCCTTGAAAGAAAAAAAGGATTCACAGAAATTCCGCAAGGATACAGAGCTTCAGGAAGCAAAAGAGCTGGCTAAAAAGGTAAATGGGCTTTCGGTTGTTTTCAAGGTTAAAACAGGAGAAAACGGGAGGCTCTTTGGCTCCATCACCAACAAGGACATTTCAGAGCAAATAAAAAAGCAGTATGGATTTGATATAGATAAAAGAAAACTGGTACTTGAAGATACAATAAAAGCAGCAGGAATATACAATTTAGACGTAAAAATATATCCTGAAGTCACTGCCAAACTAAAGGTTGAAGTGGTTGGAGAATAAGAAGGGAGCCAAATTAGTGAAATCTATTTTGCGAAGCTACATTGATGGAGACGAAGCATTTGTTGATAATTCGTTACAGGATAAGGAACAGCTATTAAAACACGTTGAGGTACTTCAGCTGGTTGTAAATAATGTGCTTGGCAAAGAGGCCGTGCAGACAAGAGCAAATAAGCAAGATATTTTGCATTATCTGGAATGCGATGAATTGGAGAAAAAGACATATGCCCTGCAAAAGCTGGTTTTCAATAATAAATCAATCTTTGACATACCCAAGTTAGAGGATATTCCTTCAATATTGGACAAGGTTGAGGAGGAATTATCCAACATAATTGCAAAAAGATATGTGGAAAACAAAATTGAAAAAAGAGTTCAAAGGCACCTGGAAGAAAAACAGGAAAAATATATACAGGAAATAAAGCTTTCCATACTTAAAAAACAGGGCGGCCCTGAAAATGCCGGAACCCTTAAGAAGTACGCAGATCTTGAAGTCCTGGACAGCATAAAGCTTTCCAAATCTTTGATGGAAATGCTGAGGCCAAGTGAAATGAATGAAATAATAGGCCAAGAGAGGGCAATTAAGGCGCTTATATCAAAGGTGTCCTCTCCCTTTCCGCAGCATGTAATTTTATACGGTCCGCCCGGTGTGGGAAAGACGACGGCTGCCAGACTGGCGCTGGAGAAGGCTAAAGAACTTAAATATACGCCCTTTACAAAAAGGTCCAAATTTGTGGAGGTAGATGGGACAACCTTAAGGTGGGACCCAAGGGAAATAACAAACCCACTTTTAGGTTCTGTTCACGATCCCATTTATCAGGGTTCCAAAAGGGAACTGGCCGAAGGCGGAATTCCCGAGCCCAAGCCGGGGCTAGTAACCGAAGCCCACGGAGGAGTGCTCTTTATAGATGAAATAGGAGAACTGGATGAAATGCTTCAAAACAAGCTTTTGAAGGTTTTAGAGGACAAGCGTGTTGAGTTTTCATCAGCTTATTATGATCCCGATGATGAAAATGTGCCCCAATATGTTAAGAAGCTCTTTAACGAAGGAGCTCCGGCGGATTTCGTCCTTATAGGCGCGACAACCCGCCAGCCCCACGAGATAAACCCTGCCCTTCGTTCACGCTGCGCCGAGGTATTTTTTGAGCCCTTATCCAAAGAAGACATTATGGAAATAGTAAAGAATTCTTCAAATAAACTCGAAATAGTTATTGACGATGAAATTCCTGAAATCATAAGTAATTATACTATCCAGGGAAGACGCGCGGTAAACATACTGGCGGATGCCTATGGCTATGTTTTATATGAAAACCGTGACAATGAAGACTTTGGCAAAGTTTATATTTCAAAGGAAAAGCTCTACGATGTATTATCCATCGGAAGGCTGACTCCCTATGCCGAAGACAAGGCCTCTGAAACAAAAGAAACAGGCAAGATATTCGGCCTTGGAGTCAGCGGTTATATAGGCTCCGTCCTGGAAATCGAAGCCGTTGCCTTTAAGGCGGCAAAGGAAGGACAGGGAGTAATCCGGTTTAACGACCAGGCTGGAACCATGGCAAAGGATTCTGTGTTTAACGCAGCTTCAGTTATAAGAAAGCTGACAGGAAAAGATTTAAACGATTACGATATACATGTTAATGTTATTGGAGGCGGAAATGTAGACGGGCCCTCAGCCGGCGCCGCCATGGTGTGCGTAATTTTAAGCGCCATAGAAGGCAGGCCCCTATCCCAGGATATAGCCATAACAGGAGAAATATCCATCCGCGGAAACATAAAGCCCGTAGGCGGCGTCTATGAAAAAATCCACGGCGCCCACCAGGCAGGTATAAAAAAGGTAATAATACCCAAGGATAATCTTAAGGACATACAAAGCGGCATTAAAGGTGTTGAGATTATCGATGTTGACGATATAGAACAGGTTTTAAAGGTGGTATTTTAATGGATATACTTAAGATTCCTCCTAATAATATGGAGGCGGAGCAGTCGGTTATAGGAGCTATGCTCCTTGATAAAAATGCCATATCCTCTGCAGCAGAAATTCTAAGGGGAGAGGATTTTTACAAGGAAGCCCACGGCCGTATATTCGATACCATAATTGAATTATATAACCGTGACGAGCCGGTGGATCTGGTAACGCTGGTTGAAAGCTTAAGGACAAAAGGCATACTTGACGCCATAGGCGGCCTTACCTATCTTTCAAATCTGGCTGCATCTGTTCCTACCACTGCAAATATTAAATATTACGCAAAAATAGTTGAGGAAAAATCAACACTGAGGAATCTTATAAAGACCTCCTCCGAGCTTATGGATAAATGCTATTCCGAAAACGACGAGGTTCCGGCAATTTTGGAGAGCGCCGAAAAGGCTATATTTGATATCTCACAAAAAGCCATGGAACACGACTTTGAGCCCATAAGCAAGGTTTTAGAGAGAAGCTTTGACAATATAGAGAAGCTTTATAAAAGCAAGGGGGAACTGACAGGCGTTCCCACCGGCTTTGTTGACTTAGACCGAAAGACCTCGGGCATGCAAAAGGGTGATATGATACTCGTCGCCGCCAGGCCCAGTATGGGAAAGACGGCTTTTGCAATCAACATAGGCCAGTATGCCGCCACCCGCCATCCCTACAGCGTGGCAATATTCAGCCTTGAAATGTCAAAGGAGCAGCTGGTACAGAGAATGCTGTGCTCCGAGGCAAACATAGACATGCTGAAATTAAGGACAGGTAACTTGGAGGACGAGGACTGGGCAAAATTGGCCCGCTCGGCAGGACCATTAGCCTCAGCCAAGATATTTATAGATGATTCCCCTGGCATTTCCATTACCGAGATGAGGTCAAAGTGCAGAAGGCTGAAAATCGAGCACGGCCTTGACCTTATAATAATAGACTACCTTCAGCTTATGCAGGGCAAAGGAAAGACCGAAAACAGGCAGCAGGAGGTTTCGGAAATTTCCCGCTCACTTAAAGCCCTGGCAAAGGAAATGGAATCCCCGGTAATCGCACTGTCCCAGTTATCCCGTGCCCCCGAAGCAAGGGCAGACCACCGGCCCATGCTGAGTGACTTAAGGGAATCCGGCTCCATAGAGCAGGACGCTGACGTCGTATGCTTTTTATACAGGGATGAATATTATAACAAAGAGACCGACAAGAAAAACATCGCCGAAGTCATCATAGCAAAGCAAAGAAACGGCCCCACCGGCACCGTTGAATTGTTCTTCAACGGACAGTACACCAAATTTTCAAGTTTGGACAGGAGTTTTGGGCATTAGCGTTACGGTGACAACTGTGCGGAACCTTTAGTATAATATAAATATATAGATACAAACATAAAAGAATAGCATCCTTTTATGTTTGTATCTTTTATGCTTATATAACCATAAACTTATTCAAATAGATTTCCCGGGAAATATAGATGAGGCGTCAGAGAATCTTTATTGTCAGTATAAAATCAGCATGAATTTACATATGCTTTCAGGAATGCAGAGGATTGATATTGACTCAGATGAGCGTTTGATTAATAATATATATGTTAGGGTATAAATTTATATATTGATATGCTGGTGTGGCTCAGGGGCAGAGCAGCTCACTCGTAATGAGCAGGCCGTGGGTTCGATTCCCACCACCAGCTCCATGAAAAAGAATCGTTACTAACGATTCTTTTTATACTATGAATAGTGAAATGATTTTTTATCGTATGATAGAATGAATTGTTATTACGGCTCATATATTTTTCTAATTTCGTTAAACCAACTTTTTACTTATAAGCATTAATATCTTTTAAATGTTCTTTCGTCATTTTTTTAGATGCTTTACGATTCAATATAGGCTGTATAGTTTTTTCCTTTGTGCTATATCTTGCATATCCAGTTTTACTTTGTCTTTTAAAAACTGTGAGATATCAAATGTTACCCATTCTGATAAATCTTTGCTGAGTTCTATACCAAATTTTTCATTTATCAAATTAGGATGAATGTAATTTTCCATTTCCCTCATCTTTGTGTTAAGTCCATAACGCCTTCCATCACTTGTAGTGTGATTTCATCTATAAGTTCTTTATATTCAGGTCTGTCGCTATCATATAGATGAAATTCATTTGCGTTTTAATCCTTAAGATAGTCTTTATTAATCCCCATGCAATTAAGTGGCTACCATGTATTGAAATAATGGAGATATTTACTTGTATTAAATCAATGATTTCTTTAAATTTTGAAAAAACTATGTAAATTAAATCACTTATGTCATAATAGTTCATGAAAGTAGGTGACTTTATATGCCGGGGAAAATTGGTTCAAAGGCAGGTATATTTAGACTGGCTTAAAGACTGGAGAGAGCATCAGGTAATTAAGGTTATATCCGGTGTTCGAAGATGCGGCAAATCCACACTGTTTCGTCTTTATATCAACACAGTTGATAAATATCTTAATGCATTGTGCGGCAGTTATATGTTTTATAAAGTGGACCGTTATGATATCAGAAGCAGGCAGCATTTAAAAACAATAGGCAAGTATTATGCCGTGGACAACGGGCTTAGAGAACCAAAGCTCAGCACATCTTCATCCGATATGGGCCATGTTTTGGAGAATATTGTTTTTCTTGAGCTTAAAAGACGGGGCAATAAGGTGACCATAGGAAAGCTGTCACAAAAAGAGGTTGATTTTGTTGCAGAGAGCAAAGATGGAATAACGTACTATCAGGTTTCTGCAAGTGTATTGGATGAAAACACCCGTAGACGCGAGCTTGAACCGCTGCAGAAGATACCGGATTATCATCCTAAGATTCTTATTGCCATGGATGAGATACCACGCTCAGCCAACTATGGCGGCATCCGGCAGTTTCATGTCGTTGACTGGCTCCTTGGAGTGTCTTAAGTTTAATATGCTCGTATGTGTATTAAAGAATATTTTCCCTGCTTGATTAAATATCAGCACTCAAGTACAATAAAGTCAAATCAGAAAGTAAAAACGTCAGGCCCAGTCATGCAAAGAATATAATTTGAAAGGATGCGTTTCAATGAATAAAGCTACAGAAATTTTACAGCAGGCTAAAACTTTCTACATAGCCACCATGGACGGCGATCAGCCCCGTGTCCGACCCTTCGGTGCAGCCGTTGAATTTGATGGCAAAACTTACATATGCATGAACAACACTAAAAAGGTATTCCAGCAGCTTCTTAAAAATCCTAAGGTTGAAATCAGCGGCATGGTCAGCGGAAAATGGTTCCGTATTACCGGTACTCTTGTCCGTGACGACAGGAATGAGGCCAGAGCTGAATTTTTAAAGCTGCGTCCCGTTCAGATGTATGAGGCCGACGACGGTATTTTTGAGGTCTTTTATTTCTCCGAGGTATCTGGAACAATCGAATCCTTCAACGAGCCGAAGGAAACATTTTAACTTTAATACTTCTTCAGAAAGGCTGCTTAAAATGCAGCCCTTTTTAATTCTGCCTTTCTGCCGCAGCCCGCTTTATAAGACAGCATAATTTATTATTTATATCCATAGGCTTTCAGATAGTATGCCAGTGCATTAACGGCAATCATGGCTGAATTAACGGCAGCTTGAATCCATCCATTTGGAGGATAGTATGCTTCTCCGGCAAAATATATCCTGTTTTCATATTCAGGCTTTAACATATCGAATAGAAAAAGTCTCCCCTGTCCGGGTAGGAAATTGACAAATGCTCCTGTAATCCATTGATTTCTGTCCCAATCAATAGTCTTATAATTAATTACCACATTATCAAGGTAATTCTCAGGTAGGCCCTGGGTTAATTCAACTTGCCGTTTTATTAATCTAAAGCGATGAGTCAGAAAATTACCTAACCTTACTGCATCGCTACCAATGTTATATGAAGCTGTAAGTACACCGGGCCTATTAGGATTGCAATTGATATTTATACCAGTCGTATTTTGATGACATTGTGAACGGTCTGACGGATACATAATTGATTGGATAAGCAGATCAGTATTTGAAGTTCCGCCTGTTATCCCCTGCCTTTCCCAAAAACGTTCATTGCATAGGAAAAGTGTCTTTTGAGCATCCACATAATTAACTTCTCTTATTGCCTCCATCATTTCATTCGAGAATGGTGGATGTAAGGACATTTTTCTCAGCGTTGTCAGAGGTATAGTGAAAAATACATAGTCAAATTCTTCATGGTTGATTACAGGATAAGTCTCGGTAAGATACCTTAATATAACCTTTTTATCTTTGTCGGACTTGTAGACCCTCCCAACATAGCATCCCATTTTAAAGGTGACTTTTCCGAGTACATGCCTTGGAAGTTTATATTCTTGGGGGTTATCTGAGGTCAGCGATTTATAGAAGGCAAGCGGGAGGGTTATCATCCCTCCATCTATTTCATAGGTATTTTCAGTAAATACGGCATAGTTTGTTACGAGCTCGGTATAGAAAGAACCTTCTATGAATGCATTAACCGTTGGGCTAAGGCTCGTAATAAGTTCGATTGCAGCGTCACTTAACCCGGCATTTTTTAATCCCTGACGTACAGTTATGGTAACAGTATTGACATATTCAGGAGGAAGCTGGGGACTTACTAATAAAAGCTCTGATCTTAACTCGGGACTTAAACTTTTTAAAGCTTTATATAGCACTCGGTTATAAAGCTCAGGCCATGGAATATTTCTTTCTGATGGGGTGAGGTTAAACATGGGGTAAATCTTTTCCATTATATCCTTAGGGTTATTTCTTGCTCTTATACCTCTTACATGTACAAAGGTATCACCTTTTTCACCGGTGATTTTTGTAGTGTTTAAATTGAATAGATTGATATAATGCCAGACCGCTTCATGAGATGCTGGGATACGCCCTGCTCCGAGCTCACCATAAATTTTCTTGCCTTTGTCAAAATAATGAGTGTATATCCTGCCTCCGATTCTTTCATCTTCCGCTTCAAATATAGTTATATCAAAGCCAAGCTTCCTAAGCTCAAAGGCAGCAGTCAGCCCTGCAACGCCAGCCCCTACGACTGCAACCTTAGTACCTTTATATTGCCCCGGTGTTGCATAAGCTGCTATATCAGGGGGCGGACTTAGGCTTTTGATTATATATTCATAGTCTTCAGGCCTGCCTTCCTTAACCAGTGATTCCTTAACCATTTCATATCTTTGTGCGTCAGTAGGGTTATTAGGGACCTGAAGAGGAGCTTTGGATACCTTGTGAGTAAAATACATATACCATACCTCTAAGAAGTATTTTATATGATTCTATTCTTGGAACATGCTAAACATAACCAAATTCTTTTGACAGTTCTATCGGTTCAGATTATTTCAATATGCTTTTTTCTTGAAGATAATTCTATGAAAATCACTAGTGCTTGAGAATTGGTGAATATCTCTTCATACACAGCGTTGACAAACCAATTTTCTATAACTATTCTTATATCTTTAAAGCTTTAAGAGGAAATAACACTCCGGTATGGCAAATGAGGTATTTATTAAAAATATAATAAAATATAAGTTAATACTGCAGAAAAAATATTGCCCCATCTACTATCAGAAATGTCCAATAGCTTGAATAAATTAATACTTGAGAGTATTAATCAAAATTATCAGAAACCCAGAGAACAGTCTGTCAATAAAGGCAAATCAATAAATAAGCTAAATAATATTAAAATAGAATAAATACTAAATGATAGCTAAAGGCATCAGGACTTAAATTATGATTTTATCTGAAGAAATAGGGGAGCGCGATGAGCGGTTGTTGTCCTCCCTGTCTGAGGTTGAGAGTAATACGAAGGAAATGATTAACTATATAAGTGAATTAATAAACCAAAAATTTAAAGGGGTGCAATTATGAGAGGCGGAAAGAAAGATAGTTATATGGGTGATGTAGGAATAATAAAGAAAATTGATGATATTACTGAGTTAAAAGATGAACTTATTGCTGCGTTTGACAGTAAAAGTCATAGCCATAAGGCTATTTCATGTTACAGCCTGCTGTTAGCACAACATATTTTAGATTTAACCAATATACAACCTTGTGATGCAATTAATGAATGTTTTGATATCAATAGGAAATGGCAGGAAGGAAAAGCAAGGTTCCAGGAGGCAAGGGATGTAGCTGATAAGATACACAAGTTAGCCCGTGAGGAAAAAGACCCCATAAAAGTAAAGGTTTTAAGGGTTATGGGGCAGGTTGCTGCTACTCCTCATGTGAAGAGACATGCTTTAATAGCTTCAGATTATGCAATAACTTTAATTAATTTAATGTATCCAAAAAATTTAGAGGAAGTAAGCAAAGAAAGAAAAATCCAAATAGAATTAATGAAGAGTGTTTAATAAAAAAATCTAGCGTTATAAATTCAGGTTCACCGTGAGATTATGAGTGTAATGACAAGCAAAGATAATTTATATACTATGAAGGAGGAGAATGATTTGCAAATAGTTGAATGTTACCGGAATGCAAAGCCAGGAGAAATCATTACTTTTGGCACTTATCCGCAGACTGCAAGCGGAGCTGATGCAACACCAATAAAATGGCGGGTGCTGCAGAATTCAGGAAATGAGCTGTTTATCTTGAGCGAGGATATTTTAGACTGCAGGCGGTATCACGGCAGGACCATGGATATTACATGGTATGATTGCGTGGATATTACGTGGCATGACTGCGATTTGCGCAAATGGCTCAACGGTGAATTCTATAACACTGCATTTACCGCCGAAGAAAAGAAATTAATAAAAACGGCTCATTGCACGGACAACGGAGAAGACACCCCTGATACGGAGGACAAGGTTTTCCTGCTTAGTGTTAATGAGATAAAGGATACATCTGATAAACAAGGCAAGGATTTGCGGCGTACTGTTGGAACGGACTTTGCTAAATTGAAAAAACCCGATGGATGCAAATTACGTCCGTACGATAAAACAAATAAAAATAACTATATAATCAGAAACGGCGAAGAAGTTGGCTGTGCCTGGTGGTGGCTGCGGACCCAAGGGAATAAACCTTCCCGCGCATATTTTATCGGTACAAATTCCAGTATTCGCAGCTATGGGAATAACAGTATAGCCGGTTATGGCGTGCGCCCTGCCTTAAAAGTCAATCTTAGATGAACCCTGCGGATTATGTGAATATTAAAAAATTAATTTTTTAATATTTTTGATTGATTTGAACATTTTTAATCAGTATAATACAATTATAACAATATCAATTTTGTAATCATTACAAATATATATCAATTCCTTTTATTTGAGTAAAGGATGTGATTCAAATGAAACCCTCATTTGAAGATTTGAAGAAAGAATTAAAGGTTAAAAACATTCAGCTTTCGCATCAAAGATTAAAGGTTTTAGAATATCTGGTTAAAAATCAATGTCATCCTACGGTAGATATGATATTTACAGACTTGCATAAGGACATATCAACACTTTCGAAAACAACGGTTTACAACACATTGAGAATACTGGTGGAGGCGGGTTTGGTAAGAGTGATTAATATTGAGGACAATGAAGCCAGATATGACATTATAGTTGAAAACCATGGACATTTTAAGTGTGAGTGCTGTGGGACAATATATAATTTCAGTATTGATATAGATTCATTGGCATCGGAAGATTTGATCAACTTCAGGATTAATGATAAAAATGTATATTTCAAAGGCGTCTGTCCAAGATGCCTTTAAAATATAAATAAAATAAAATGAAGGGAGACTTAGTTATGGAAGAAATGAAATGTCCGGTTACGGGCAAAACACGAAAAGACATTCCTGCCGGTGGTACTACGAACAAAGAATGGTGGCCGAACCAGCTGAACCTGAAGATTCTTCATCAGAACTCAAGCTTGGGTAATCCCATGGGCGCTGACTTCAATTATGCTGGAGAATTCAAGAAACTTGATCTGGAAGCCGTGAAGAAGGACTTATATGATTTGATGACTGATTCCCAGGAAT
Organism: Oxobacter pfennigii; assembly: GCF_001317355.1. Lineage (NCBI taxonomy): Bacteria > Bacillati > Bacillota > Clostridia > Eubacteriales > Clostridiaceae > Oxobacter > Oxobacter pfennigii. Next base: position 188,137 of record NZ_LKET01000051.1, on the reverse strand, counting down.
GGTGGCCCGCCGATTACGGCCACTATGGGCCTCTCTTCATCCGAATGGCGTGGCACAGTGCAGGTACGTACCGTACCGGCGACGGCCGCGGCGGCGGAGGCTCCGGGTCCCAGCGCTTTGCTCCTCTTAACAGCTGGCCGGACAATGTGAATCTGGACAAGGCTCGCCGCTTGCTTTGGCCAATTAAGAAAAAATATGGCAAAAAGATTTCCTGGGCTGACCTTATGATCCTTGCCGGCAACTGCGCTATCGAATCCATGGGATTAAAGACATTCGGTTTCGGCGGCGGCCGCCAGGATATATGGGAGCCAGAAGAAGACATTTACTGGGGAGCCGAGAAGGAGTGGCTTGGTGACAAGCGCTACTCAGGTGACCGGGATCTTGAGAATCCTCTGGCAGCCGTACAGATGGGCTTGATTTATGTTAATCCGGAAGGCCCTAACGGACAACCCAGTGCCATCGCTTCCGGGCGTGACATTCGGGAAACCTTTGCACGTATGGGGATGAACGACGAGGAAACTGTGGCACTTGTCGCAGGTGGACATACTTTTGGCAAATGCCACGGCGCCGGTCCTGCATCCCATGTGGGCAAAGAGCCAGAGGGTGCTAGTATTGAAGAACAGGGACTTGGCTGGAAGAACAGCTTCGGCAGTGGCAAAGGCTCTGATACTATCACCAGCGGAATTGAGGGAGCCTGGACTCCAAACCCTGTAAAGTGGGACAACGGTTATTTCGATATGCTGTTTGGGTACGACTGGGATTTGCGCAAGAGCCCGGCAGGGGCTTGGCAATGGGTTCCCACGGATCCGGCTGCAGCAGATATTGTACCGGATGCCCACGATCCTTCCAAAAGGCATGCACCTATGATGACAACAGCTGACCTGGCTTTAAGGATGGATCCCATTTATAGGCCCATAGCAAAGCGGTTCCATGAAAATCCCGAGGAGTTCGCAGACGCTTTTGCACGTGCGTGGTTTAAGCTGACTCACCGCGACATGGGCCCCCGCTCACGCTATCTTGGCCCGGAGGTTCCTGCGGAAGAACTGATCTGGCAGGATCCGCTACCGGCAGCCGATTATGAATTGATAGATGATAAGGATATTGCGGATCTTAAGGGTAAAATTCTGGGCTCCGGATTATCTGTTTCACAGCTGGTTTCTACAGCCTGGGCTTCAGCGTCCACATTCCGGGGTTCAGATAAGCGCGGCGGAGCCAACGGAGCCCGTATACGTCTTTCACCGCAAAAAGATTGGGAAGTCAACCAGCCGGCTCAGCTAAATACTGTTCTTCAGGCCTTAGAAAAGATCCAGGCGGAGTTCAATAATGCTCAGACAGGCTCAAAGAGGGTTTCACTGGCTGACTTAATCGTCTTGAGCGGATGTGCAGGTATAGAACAAGCTGCAAAGAATGCCGGTCACAATTTGGTGGTTCCCTTTTTGCCCGGACGAACTGATGCAACTAAGGAACAGACCGATGTGAAGTCATTTTCGGTGCTGGAACCTGCTGCAGACGGATTCAGAAACTATCTGAAAACTAAATTTTCCGTACCGGCAGAAGAACTGCTGGTTGACCGTGCGCAGCTATTGACATTGACTGCTCCGGAAATGACGGTTTTGCTTGGGGGCTTAAGGGTTTTGAATATCAATTATGATCAGTCCAAGCATGGCATGTTCACCGACAGGCCGGAGGCTCTCACCAACGACTTCTTCGTCAATTTGCTCGACATGGGCACAGTATGGAAAGCCACTTCTGAGGATGATAACGTGTATGAGGGCCGTGACCGCGTTACAGGTGAGCTTAAGTGGACCGGTACCAGGGTGGATCTGATTTTCGGTTCAAACTCCCAGCTCCGGACCATCGCGGAAGTCTATGCATGCGGCGACTCTTTGGAAAAGTTCCTGCAGGACTTTGTGTCTGCCTGGAATAAGGTGATGAATGCAGACCGTTTCGATCTTGCATAAAATAAACTTTACATCGCGTATTTCGAGAAGCTTGAGGCCCCTCTTGCTTACTCGGCTGAGAGGCAGGTAGGTGAAATAGTCACCTACCTCCTGTTCTATTTTGATAGGAGGTAGCATAGTTGGAATTATATTCGATTAAAAAATACTTACTTGTTTTTCTAGGATCATTATCTTTAGCTCTAGGGGTGGCGGGCATTATTATCCCTTTACTTCCAACCACTCCCCTTCTGCTGCTTGCCTCTTACTGTTATCTGCGAAGCTCCAAAAGGCTGTATAATTGGCTGATCAATCACAAAGTCTTTGGAAAATATATATTGTACTATTTGACTTATAAGGCTATCCCAAAGAAAACGAAAATCACTGCAATTTTTTTTCTTTGGTCAACATTGATTATTTCTATGATCCTTGTATCTTCACTGCATATCAGACTTTTCTTAATTTTGGTCGGAATAGGTGTGACCGTTCATCTTATGATGTTAAAAACACTGAGTCTTGAAGACATTAAAGCGCTTAATGACTTGCATTGTAAGCCTGAAGAACAAACCTCATTAAATGAGGAATAATACTTTGAAGTTTGAAGGAATGATTAGATGATTGTAAGTGCCAGCCGAAGGACCGATATACCTGCATATTATTCCCATTGGTTTTTAAACCGAATTAAAGAGCAATATGTTTTAGTACGCAATCCGATGAATATTCATCAAATAAGCAAAGTCAATTTATCACCTGATGTAGTAGATTGCATTGTTTTTTGGACTAAAAACCCTGAACCGATGATTGATAAACTTGATAAACTAAAAGGTTATAATTTTTATTTTCAGTTTACACTTAATTCATATAGCAATGATATTGAGAAAAACATTCCTTCAAAAAACCGCTGTTTAATTGAAACTTTCAAACGCCTTTCTGCAAAGATTGGCGCTGAAAGGACTATATGGAGGTATGATCCTATTTTTTTAAATCAAAAGTATACAGCTGAGTATCATAGTGAATACTTTGAAAAGTTAGCCAAGCATCTAAGTAATTATACGGAGAAATGCACAATAAGTTTTATGGATTTCTATCCCACAATAAAAAACAATATTGTTTCTCTTGGAATAACCGAAATGACCAAAATGCAGCAATGGGATATTGCGGAACAATTATCGAGAATTGCTTTTAAATATGGCCTTAAGATGGATACATGCTGTGAAGGTATTGATTTAAGTAAATTGGGCATCAGACATGCAAAATGCATAGATGGTGACTTGATATCCCGAATTATTGGGAGTTCTCTAAGTGTTGAAAAAGATAAAAATCAACGGTTAGAGTGCGGATGTGTTTCAAGCATTGATATAGGGTTATATAATACTTGCTGTAATGGATGTAAATATTGCTATGCAAATCACAGCTTAGCTGTATTACAGAAAAATAGGGAAGGGTATGATATGAATTCTCCTCTGCTTTGCAGTCATGCCAGACCCGGCGATATAATCAGTGAAAGAAGTGTAAGGTCATTGAAAGATAATCAGATAAGCTTATTGCCAACCTGATATAATACAGCGCTTTCGTTCTGAAAGCTGCCCGGAATAAAAAGCTTATCCCTGGATGTTAAGCTGATGGTTTGTATCAAAAAATTTTGCGCCGAACATCTTTTTAAACAACAAAGGTGCGGCGACAGTGATCCAGAATCCTATGAGAAAGTAGCGAAGGTAATTTGATGCAAGGTTTTCTCCCAGGACTTCCTTTACAAGCCCTTTTATGGATATCAGCACAGCCATACCGATAATAAACTTAGCAGCCTGCTGCCAGGCGGAACTCTTTGCCTCATAATGAATGTACCGGCAATCCAAAAGGTATCCGATGACAAAACTAGTGAAGGTCCCCGCAATTTTGTAATAGTCGTTGTCCTGTATAAAGACCATTCCCAGCGCCATGGGAATAAACATAAACAGCAGCAGAACTTTCCGGTTCGCCCTATCGGAATAGCTGAATATGAGATTGGCAACGAACGCCCAGGTAATACCCGCAACAGCTCCGACGGCCACGTCCAGAAGCGTATGAACCCCCAGATACATCCTTGACATAGCCATAAAGATAACCAGGGTGCTCCCGGCGGCATAAAGCCATTTTTTTCTGAATGCCGTTCCGATGGCTGCGCTCAAAGCCGATATGCCCTGGGTGTGGCCGCTTGGGAAGGAGTAGCCTGTGGCTGTTTCGGGACGTATGGGAATAATGCCTCTATCCAGGATAAAAGGCCGCGGAAGCTTAAAGGCCTCCTTTAAAGAAAAATTGAATATCCAGGAGGTCAGATATGCAAAGCCGATTGCATAACCGGACTTTTTATTCACACACCATAATATAAGGCATAAAACAGCGATGGCAAAATAGTCCTCTCCCAATACCGTAATAAATGTAAACGCATGGTCCAGCACAGGATTTCTTATGGACTGAATCCATTTGAGCATTTCTAGTAAATATTCCATTGATTTGGACACCTCTCTTTGTATCATTATAAATCCATTATTATTGTAAAGTAAAATTGCGCTGAAAAAACCACCCGAAGGGGTGGGAAAAGAAAATTTTATATGATATTGGTTGATTTTACTCGTAATTTTGAGGAAGCCGATTTTCATAAATGAGATTTAGAAGGAACTTCTATATATTTAAAGTACGATAGCAAAAATGTTGAATTTTACGCCCGTTTTTTATACGCCCTCATCGCAAAAATGTAAGCCACAAGCATAATCCCGATACACCACGCAAGAGCGACCCAAATGTCATTGCTGACAGGCTGACCTGACAGCAACGCGCGGATGGCGTCCACTATTGAAGTAACCGGCTGATTTTCGGCAAAAGCACGGACGACTGGCGGCATCGATTCGGTCGGCACAAATGCCGAACTGATAAACGGCAGAAAGATAAGCGGGTAGGAAAAGGCGCTTGCACCGTCCACCGATTTTGCAGTCAGTCCAGGAATCACCGCAATCCATGTCAGGGCCAGTGTAACAAGCACGAGTATACCGGCTACGGCAAGCCACGAGAGTATCCCTGACGATGAGTGGAAGCCCATAATGAGCGCCACGAGAATGATGACGACAACCGAAATAGCGTTAGATACCAGCGAGGTCAGCACATGCCCCCAAAGAGCAGCCGAGCGCGCAATCGGCATAGAATGAAACCGTTCGAAGATGCCCCGCTGCATGTCCATAAACAGACGGAAAGCCGTATAGGATATGCCGCTTGCAATAGCCATCAGCAGGATGCCGGGCAGCAGGTAATTTACATAGTTATCCGTGCCAGTTTGTATCGCCCCGCCTAAGACATAGACAAACAGCAGCATCATCGCGATCGGCATGATGGTGACCGTGATGATGGTGTCCATGCTGCGGGTAATATGGCGCATGGAGCGTCCAAGCATAACGCCCATATCACTGAAAAAGTGTTTCTTTATCGCTTCCATTTACTTTTCCTCCTTATTGCCGATTACTGCGAGGAATATCTCCTCCAATGTCGGCTGTTTTTCCACATACTCCACCTTTGCAGGCGGGAACAGTTTTTTCAGTTCCTCGAGGGTGCCGCTCACGATAATCTTTCCTTCATGAAGAATGGCAATTCGATCCGCAAGCTGCTCGGCTTCCTCCAGATACTGCGTAGTTAGGAACACCGTCGTACCAGTGTTAGCAAGCTCTTTGACAACCTTCCAGACCTCGATGCGTCCTTCGGGGTCAAGCCCGGTGGTAGGCTCATCAAGAAAAATAAGCTGCGGTTTTCCCACAAGGCTCATGGCGATGTCGAGCCTGCGGCGCATACCGCCCGAATAGGTGGAAACCCTGCGGCTGGCGGCGCCGGTCAGACCGAAGCGGTTCAGTAAATCCTCCGCGACGTCACGGGGATTGTTAAGGTGCCGCAGTTTGGCGATCATGATAAGATTTTCCCGCCCGGTCAATATCTCGTCTACGGCAGCAAATTGTCCGGTCAGGCTGATGGACTGCCGCACATAGTCCGGCTTTGCCGCAACGTCGAAGCCGTTGATGGCGGCAGTTCCGCCATCCTGTTTAAGCAGCGTGGTGAGGATTTTTACAATGGTCGTCTTGCCTGCGCCGTTGGAGCCGAGCAGAGCGAAAATACTGCCTTTTTCCACCTCGAAATCTACGCCCTTTAGAACATGAAGTTTCTTGTAGGACTTATTAAGCCCTTTTACTTCAATCGCTTTTCCCATCTCGATATCCCCCTTTACTTTGTTTTATCCGTAACCTTTTTCATGGCTTTGTTAACTTCTTGGTGAACCGATTCTTGATAGATGTCAGCGTAAGTTTTGGAATCTTTGATTAGATCGTCGCAGAAAGCCGCTACGTCACTGCCCGTCACATCGAGCACGCCTTTTCCCAAGGCCGCTCCCCCTTCAAAAAGATCGATAATTCCCGAGAGCAAACCCGTCCCGTTGGTCAGTTCAACGGGGCCGACCTTAAAGAGATATTTTTGGATCTCTTTATAAACAATCTGATAATCTCGCGGGAGCGCTTTGACACGCGCCATGTGCACACGCCACTCTTTTTTGCCTTCGATGATATCTTGTATTCTCATTTTATCCTCCTATTTTCCTAACTTTTTAGCGACATTATTGTTGAGTTGCTGGCGCCACTTGTCGCGGTAAGACTTTGCCCCTTCCTCACCGGCCAGCGCTGAACAGAAGCCTTTGATATCGTCACCAAAAACCTTTTGTACACTCTGACCATCCGCCGCCGCTTCTTCGAGCAGGCCAAGCACACCGTCAAGAATTGGCATGAGGTTGCGGCCAGTGAAATCCGAGTGGGGCCAAAGATTGGCCTTAATTTTTTCCCATGCCGCTTGATAATCAGCCGGCAGCTTTTTGGCTCGAGATTCAAAGGCTTTCAATTCTTTGGTCATGTCGCCGCCTGTAATCAATTCCCAAAAATTCATTATTTTTTCTCCTTTAACTCGTTAATTTTCGATGATACGAACTCCCACTTTTCCCAGAACTTCCGCAGTTCCTTGCGCCCCGCGTCGTTGAGGGTGAAAAACTTGCGCGGAGGTCCCATATCGGAGGGCTTTTTTTCTATATCCACGAGATTATTTTTCTCAAGCCGCACCAAAATGGTGTAGACAGTTCCATCCACAACATCTGTGAAGCCGAGGGCATTCAAACGCCGCGTGATTTCGTAGCCATAGGTTTCGCCACAGCTTATAATTTCAAGGACGCAGCCCTCAAGCACGCCTTTGAGCATTTCCGTTAGGTTTTCCAGCACAATCACTCCTTGCTATTCTGTATGACTAATATTCTGTACTACTTACTACTGCTATATAGTAACACTAAGTAGTTGGTTTGTCAATAGAGGTTGCTTTGATAATGAATTCCAACTAAAATGCAAAATGCTAACCGGCAACTGTAGCCCTCTGAAACGACTTGAACAACTTAAGATTTTTCACCTCTTGGAAGTTCATCCACTATGACATTAAAATAATCCTGCGAGTTGAGGAAGGAAAGCAACATCCGGCATGACAGGCCATTTTCCCACTTACTTACTGCCTGGGAAGAGAGGCTGGTGTGCTCTGCAAGCTGGTCCTGTATAATGCCCTTCCCAAGCCGAGCCATGATACGGGGCCTACCAGAACATTTATCAATTTGCAATTAGGCGGCTTCAGCAAATTCTAAGCAAGTATACCTGTAGGCACATTTTTTAGGTTGTTCTCTTTACCTTTATAAAATATAATTAGCATAAAGAGTGAGCGTTCACAGTATATGCCAGAGGAAGGGTTGAGTTATGTCAAGAATCTTTAGTGAGATCTTCTGGAAAGAATTTTTTAAAGAAATAGAACGGATTGATGAATTAGAGGACAATGAAGAAAAAGAAATCCGGCATCAGCTGTTGGATGAAGTGACAAACAAGATCAATGATTACAGCAGTCACATTTTTGATTATGAATATTCACAAAAGCGGCAGAAAGTCATAGAAAGAAGCGTGGTCTTTGTCCCCCAGGAAAATCTTCGCATGCTAAAAACCAGATGGAGTAAATTGTTTGCTAAATCTGTGGATGACCAGACAAAAAGTAAAATCCATTATTCACAGTTTAAGTGGCATATTTTTAGCTTTAAAGTAATTTCTTTCCTTGAGAAGGGCGAAGCCAGGAAAGCATTTGACCAATGCCAAGAAAATACAGTGTATGCATTTTACCAGGATAGAGACGAAGCTTTTTTGATAAAAAACCCATCTCTTCTCCAATCGGGGGACTTTGATATGGAGAGTGATATTTACATATTTGATACCATCGAAAAATGGACATATATCCATACCCACGAGGAACAGTGCGGGCCATACTTTTACTGTGTAAAATAAAATTGACATCTTGAAAAGCCATTTTTACAAAAGCTATATACAATATATCCATTTATTATTTAAGGAGGATAAAATGAATAAAATTGGGAGAAACGATTCCTGCCCTTGCGGCAGCGGCAAGAAGTATAAAAAATGCTGTATTGATAAACCATTGCCTGAAACGGCACAATTGGGTGTGAAAGAATACCGGGAAAGCTTCTGGTCCTATGAAGAAGTAAATGAAATGAGCATAGATGAAATCATCAGCAAATTGCTGAGCATGGGCATTGCTTTTGAAAAAGAGGAATTTTTACGGGAAGTAGAAACCTTTTATTCTGCACAACAATTATCTGAGAATTGGTTTGAAACCTTTAATGTAACGGCAAAAGATTGGGATGAGGATTTTCCGTGGATTGCTGCGTGGGTGCTATGGGAGCGGCTGGCGCCTCAAAACATTTTATCGTTGGAGCAAATGAGCGATTTAATTGATAAGGGGTTTGAAAATTTAGCTGAAAATGATTCTAAACCGGCTTGTGATACCTGGCTAACTGTCTGGGACGCAATAAAGTTCAGAATTAAGCCGGAGTTCAAAGACATGGATTATTTGGATGAGCAATACAAAGGAAGCTTCTATGTTTCAAACTTTTGTCAGGATTTGGAGAACGAACTGTATAATGCGGGATTTGATGATCCAGCCTATTTTGAAATGTGTATCGATTATTGCAAAGAGTTCTGCAGCTTTTTTCCGGATGAGGATGAGCTTATCATCCATAATATGAGAAGGACTATTGCCGATTCATATATACAGCTGGACAAAAATGAGGAAGCAAAAAAAGAGCTTGATAGCTTGATAAGCGGTTATCCCGGTAATCCCTGGAGCTATATTGCTTATGGAGACATGTATTGCTTTGGAAAGAATACAATCAAGGATACAAATAAAGCTAAGGAGCTTTATGAGAAGGCGCTTTTATTTGCAGAAAAAGAATATGATAAAAAAGCTATAGTGGAAAGGCTGGAGGATATAAAAGATTAGAACTATATGCCCCAACCACCGGAGCGGGTTCAAATCATCAGCTATAGGATTATTAAAACAAAAGGATGTGAGTATGCAGGCTTGCCTTTTGCTTATTACTGGATTCACAGCCGGAATTACTTATGTTATGATATCAGAAAAAAATATAATAATCCGGCTTATGGAATAAACTATGACGGAAAGTATTTGCTTTAAAAATCGATGAAGACAATGGTGAAGCTGATGAGCGTACTTAATTCAGATATCATCAAAGTAGAGATACCCTGTGGGCGGAAGTCCAGAGAAGGCTTTATTTGTAAAATCCCCTATAATCACTCAGAAAGGAAAAGCGCCAAGCCCATTGGGCTTGACGCTTTTGATATTTATTCTGTTTACGCAGCTTTGACGTTAACAGCACGCAGTTTGCGGCTGTCTTTGGGGTCTTGCTCGATGTCAAAGGTGACCTTGTCGCCTTCGTTGAGGGATTTGTAGCCATTGCTCTGAATTGCGGAGAAATGCACGAACACATCATCGCCACCATTCTCGTTGGTGATGAACCCAAAGCCCTTTTCAGAATTGAACCATTTTACTGTACCGTTATTCATAACTAGTACCTCCAAAATATTATTTGCACTCATAACTGCATATAAAAAATCACATGCTTTTGTAAACCATCAAATGAAATCAATGACTTACAAAAACATGTGAGACAATGCAACACTTAGAATACCTATTAAGTATACCATGCATTTTAAGAAAAAGCAACCCTTATTAATGGTAATAATTTTCTTCACAGCACATTAGGATAAGCAAGCTCTATCTCTTCCAGGCCATCGTCTGCTACATCACCTATCATTCCTGCAGCTCGGACGGCGGTGAGGATATTTGTCTGAACAGGTTCGCCAGTGGCAGTTCAACAATAATCGGCGGTGCATCTATTTTGTGCAAATGGCAAAAAATCAGAATACACATGGTATCTTCAGGATTTTTTATGTTACACTAAAGAAAATGCAGGATAAAATAACAGATAAATAATTAGGTTACCGTATAGTGGATTGAAAATTACTTATATCATTAACAATCACAAAAATTTTCATAACCGGAGGATAAAATTAATGTATGAACTAATTCAGGTAGGTGCAAACAGTTATTATGTTCAGAGCCCGGCAAAGATCGGTATTATTAAGGTAAACGATAGGGATGTATGCCTTGTAGACAGCGGAAGTGATAAAGATGCAGGAAGAAAGGTCAGGCAGATATTGGATGCAAATAGCTGGCGGCTGACAGCAATATATAATACGCATTCTAATGCCGACCACATCGGCGGCAATAAATATCTGCAAAGCCAGACAGGATGCAAAATTTATGCTCCGGGTATCGAATGTGCATTTACAAATCACCCTATCCTGGAGCCGTCCTTTTTGTATGGTGGATTTCCGCCAAAGGATTTAAAGCACAAATTTCTCATGGCCCAGGAAAGCGGCGCAGAATACCTTACACCGGATGTACTCCCAAAAGGTATGAGCATCATTGATCTTCCCGGCCATTTCTTTAATATGGCTGGTTTTAAGGATATGGACAACGTGGTTTATCTGGCAGACTGCTTATCAAGCAAAGAGACTCTGGAAAAATATCAGATTGGATTCATCTACGATGTAGCCTCTTACCTTGACACCTTAGAAATGGTCAAGACTTTAAAAGCAACTATTTTTATCCCTGCCCACGCAGAAGCGACAAGTGACATAGCGCCGCTGGCCCAGCTTAATATTGATAAGATTAACGAAATAGCTGATAAAATACTTGAGGTATGCATCAAGCCCATTATCTTTGAAAGGGTTTTGCAGCAGCTATTTAATGACTATGGCCTGACAATGAATTTTGATCAGTATGTGCTTGTAGGCAGTACAGTCCGCTCATATCTTTCCTGGCTTAAGGATACCGGACGAATGAGAGTAGCTTTTGAAAATGGGCAGCTGCTTTGGGAAACAATAAAGTAAATCACTAAATCAATGTAGAAAAGGGGAAGTTCACGTCTTGCGCATACATATAATTGAAGGGAGTAAAATAACTTTATAAGTAAAATTGTCTGACTATACAAGGAAGGGGAAGGCAAATGAAGTCAAAACAAAAAAGGCTGCTTATTTTTTCTATGCTATTCACAGTACTGCTGGTTCTGAGCACAGCTCGGGTATTTGCGGCAGAGGATGCTATACCTTCCGTTACTGTTGATGCCGTCCTTAATAATGATGGTTCTGCTGTTATAACGGAGATTTGGGAAGTGCGCGGTGTATCCAGCGGTACCGAATATTATAAGGCCCTTAATAACATGGATGGAATGAACGTCCATTCTCTTTTAGTATGGGACGAATCAGGAATGCAATATAAAACTCTTAATAACTGGGAGATAAATCTTTCCAGGGAGGAAAAGGCCGGCACCTGCGGTATTTTGAAAAAATCCGATGGATACGAGCTCTGCTGGGGCATCGGCAGTTACGGCGACCATAAATATACCATTCAATATGTACTGGAAGGCCTGGTAAAAGATTATGGCGACTACGCCGGATTTTATCATCAATTTATATCAGAGCTATCAAGCGCTCCGGAGCGTATCTCCATTAAAATCCGTATGGAGGATACTAATCTGACGGCAGATAACGCACGCATCTGGGGTTATGGCTTTACAGGGGAAGTCGAGATTGGGAACGACGGCAGCCTTAATGCTTTTTCCACCGATGCTCTGGACGGCAGTGACTACGTGAATGTGCTCTGCCGCTTTGACAGAAGCTTGTTTCCATTGGCTTCCGATGCCGATATGGCTTTTGAAAAGCTGCAGCAATCCGCAGAAAATGAAAACTCTAATGCGGCTCTTTATGTGGTTCTTGCTGTTTTAGCGGCGGTTATTATCCTGGCTGCCTTTCTGGTTGCTTTCTTTTCTTCACGGTATAAGCTGGCAGACGGTACAGCAGTGCGGCTTCCCCCGAGAAGGGAAATACGCCCGGAATGGGCGGTACCTTTTAACGGCAGCATTCCGGCCGTATATTTTGCTATGAAATTGCTGCGCAGAGTAATTACATATGAAAAGCTTATGAGCGCCTATCTCATCCGCTGGCAGCAGGCAGGATATATCCGCATCGAAGAGCGTGAAAAAGAGGGAAATATAAAAAAGCCAAAAAAAGAGGAAGCAATTGTTTTCAATCCAGAGAAAAAACCTGATAAGGGCACGGAGCAAACCCTGTATAAAATTTTAACGATTGGCACCGGTGGGGAGGGCATTCTCAGAACCTCCGATATGGAAAAACGGGCGGAAGAGTTATATGGGAAGCTTACCGCTTGGTCGGAAGAAGTAGAGAATGATGGTAAGGAATTACTGATCCGCTCCGGTGCGGCAGAAGATACAAAAGGTGTTATACGGTTTACGGCTTCGGGTTTTGATGAAGCTGTAAAAATTCTTGGATTTCAAAAGTATTTGATGGAAATGAAAGAAGAAAATGAAAACAGCATCCATCAAAGAGAACTTTGGGGAGATTATCTTGTGTTTGCCGCCCTACTCGGTCTGGGAGAGCAGGTTCTTAAAAATATGGAGGTCCTTGATCCTGCATATTTTAATACCTTCGCTGGAACCTATGGCTATAGCGCTTACAGCATGATACACTTTATGACCATGACAAATCATATTTCAAATGCTTCGACGCCGAACACAAGCGGAACCGGTGGCTCTGCAAGCTCTGTAGGCGGCGGCGGTTTTTCCGGCGGCGGCGGAGGCGGAAGCCGATAAAAAGGCAAGGCTTCCGGGTGAAGACTATTGGACTGTTTCATAAGTCAAATTTATAAAAAACGGTCTTTGCAAAACATTAAAATAAATATAAAATTAATCACCTCGCTCCATATAGATTAGGAAACGAGGTGATTTTGTTCTCACTTTAACCCACTGAAGTGACTAATGAAAAGCCCCTTTTTGTTTATTAATAGTGGGAAATATAAGTTTATAAAGCCGGAGAAAGATTGAAGGGCTATATCATCATCCCAAGATTCTGATAAATGGATGAGATACCGCGTCCGGCCAGCTACGATGGCATCCGGAAGTTTCATGTGGTTGACTGGCTCCTTGGAGTATCTTAGGTTTAAGAAAGCAATATGGAAAAAGTTGCTGTCATATATGAATTTTGATATGATTTTTATAAATAATAAAACGTCTGATATGTCTCTAATGCGGAAAACAATAAAATGCAAGGGGAATTGATATGATTAAAATTAATAATACACCAAACCTTACCGGAGTGACGATAAGCGGCGACTTTAACGACTTCTATGATCTTGTCGAGGCATTCCATGATATCACCATACCTGGATTCGGAAAAGCATCGCAGTTATTTTGATATGTCCACTCGCGTACTGGGGCTGTGCTATTGATATAAGGCATGCCTATCAGGGAGACAGAGAGGTGGAATTAGTTGAAAATCATATGGATGAGGATAAAATGAAACGGCATGGAGTCATTACGCCTAAAAGCAATGTATACTACAGCTGCAACTGTTTTTACCCCGAAATTTTTTTTATAATGATTGCTCTAAACGAGCTTATAAAACTGAGGATTATGGATTTGACCAAAACAAAATACTTATACAGAGAAGCCATGGACAGAAAAGTTATCTGGGATGAGACAATTGCAATCCTGCGGCTTTTCCAGGCCGAGTTTGTAAAATGCATCAAAGAAACTTTTTCAGCTCCTGTCTTTTCCCGATGGATGAACCTGCTTAACGCGGACTATATACATATACAGGAAATTGCGGGGCAGTATATTGATTTGCTGAATATCAAGTATATAAATATGACCAGGGAAAAGAGGCTTAAGAACCTGTCCACTATTGTCAGGAGAATAGCGGAATTCAGGTATGACAACGAGCATAATGAAATAAAAGAAGTGGTTATTGAGGTTGCAAAAGAATATAATTGCGAACCGGGAGCAATCAGATTACAGGAGGTTGAGCATCCGGAGAATATAGAATGGTAGCATGGAGCAGTATACCCGGTCAGCTTGCCAAAGAAAACAGAAAGCTCCAGTATAAGCTTATAAAAACCTGGGCAAGAGTATATAGGTATGAACTCCCCTATTGATTGGATGAAGGCGGTGGGAATTATTTATGAATGACTGAAGGTAGCAGAAGGCAAAATGCCATTATCAGCATATGCAGATAATGCATCCTTTAAAATATATATGGTGGATACAGGATTATTGTATTCTAAGTTTGATATTGCTGCCAATGTAATTATAGATGAGCTTGACTTTATAATACAAGACTCTTATGAAACAGGGTGGAAGTTGTTATCTCAGTTAAATAATTTCAAAATAAGTTTCTATGTGAACTGGTAGGGGGTAAGCCCTAAGAGAGCTAGAAATAAATAGATGCATAGAAGGGGGCACGCAAAGGTACCCCGCTTTCTTTTTTTTATTAATCTTTACATGGACATCTAATAAATCGGAGTATATAAAAAATATAAACTGTCTCATTGCATAAAAGAATAGGATACTTTATTCTTTACTCATGGGAGGTGCATTGTTATGGCAAATAAACAAAACAAGGATTTTAATGCCATGCTGAACAATAATAAGGATATGCCCAAAGTGCAAATTATTGCCGATGAAAAAAGCATTGAGAAATATGGCGGGAATAGGATGTATTTTGCCCCGCCTGCTGATTACGATCGGGTAATGAAAAAAGTACCATGGGGAAAGGTAATAACAGTAGGATATATCAGGGATTACTTCGCGAAAGTAAACAATGCGGATTTTACAGATCCAATCACCGCAGGAATTTTTATTTCTATTGTCGCATGGGCAAGCGAGCAAAAGAGCGACGACAAAACGCCATACTGGAGGACCCTTAAGTCGGATGGCGAATTGAATCCCAAGTATCCCGGCGGTATTGAGGCACAAAAGGAAAAGCTGGAGGCAGAAGGACACACCGTTATCCTGCGGGGAAGAAGTGATATCAAATATTATATGAAGGATTACCTGGATAGCCTGTATCAGCTATAACAAACAGCTTGACAATACTCTGTACTGTTATATCAAAAATATGAATGGGAGGCGTGCATAGATGAATATCCTCGTAGCGGAAGATGAAGCGGATATCAGAAACCTGCTAAAAGTAAACCTTGAAGAAAATGATTATACGGTTTTTGCTGCTGAAAATGGCCTTGATGCATGGGATATCATAAAGGCTCAGGAAGTAAATCTGGCTATTCTCGATGTAATGATGCCCATGCTGGATGGCTTTAACCTATTGAGAAAAATCCGTGAAAAAAGCACCATTCCCGTCATCTTCCTGACGGCAAGAGCCGATGATATGGACAAGCTCCTGGGGCTGGGAATGGGTGCGGACGACTATCTGGTAAAGCCCTTTTCCATGAAAGAGCTTATTGCACGGGTGGCAGCACAGCTGAGAAGAAGTAATGAATATACTCTTTCAAAACAGCAGGAGAACAATGTAATAGAATATGGAAGGCTGCGTATTGATAAGGAGGGCTGCTGTGTCTATAAGGACGGCAATCCCATAGGGTTAAACGCCAAGGAATACAAGCTGCTTCTGTATATGGCGGAGAACCCCGAAAGGGTTTTCACAAAAAAACAGCTTTACCATGCGGTATGGGACGAAGACCTTTATTATGATGATAATACCATAATGGTACATATCAGCCATATACGAAATAAAATCGAGATAAACCCACAGGAGCCGGAGTACATAAAAACAATCCGGGGGATTGGCTATAAATTTCATACAGGTGAAACAAGATGAGAAGAAGGCTGTCCAATGAGTTTTTTATGAATTATTTGATGGTATTTCTATTATCACTTCTTGCTGCTGTTTTTGCTTTCCTTATTCTTAACTTTGCAGATAATATCATTTCAAAAACCCTTGTAAAAAACATATACACAGCAAACTCCATTATGCAGTACGACTACGCTAAAATAGACGCATCACCCGTTATTCAAAACAGTGGAGGGATACAGATTATTGATAAAGAGTACCGGGTGGTATATTCCCAAGGCATGGACACCATTAAAAAACAGCAGCTTACAGCCGCTGAGTTCACGGACTTTTTAACAAACAGCAAGAGCAAGGGCATACCTTATAATTACGATATAGCCTTTAATCCTAAGGGAGAATTCTGGCTGGTTGTAACCTTTCCCACGTCAATAAGGCTGGACTTTTCCATTGTATATAACCGGGAAGCTGTGTCTAAGGACATGAAAAATGTGGCGGCTGCTTTTACTCTCGTCTTCCTGTTCTATCTTTTTTTACTTGCCGTTTTTGCCGCTGTTTACTCCAGAGTGACTGCGGTGCAAATCACAAAGCCGCTGCGAAAGCTCATTGAAGGCACAAGACTCCTTAAGGAAGGGGATTATTCCGCCAGAATTGACCTGCGCCTTAAAAACGAATTTGCCGAGCTGCAGGATACCTTTAACGACATGGCGGAAAGAATCGGGCGGGAGATGGCCTTAAGGAAACAGTCCGAGGAGGACCGGCGGAAACTGATTTTGGATATTTCCCACGACCTTAAAAATCCTCTGGCAAGCATTTCAGGCTATGCCGAGCTTTGCATGGAAAATAAGAACCTCACATTAAAGGAGCAGGGCGATTATCTGAAAATTATTCATAACAATAGCCAGAGAGTAAACAAGCTTCTCATGGAGCTGTTTGAGCTGTCAAGGCTTGAAAGCCCCCAATTTTCTATTAAACCTGTCAGGACTGACATATGCGAGTACCTCCGTCAGACATTAGGCGAGCTTTTGCCTTACTTTGAGCAGGCAGGATTTAATTATGCCTTTGATATTCCCGATGAAGCTTGCTATGCAATGGTGGATACGGTGCAGATGAGCCGTGTTTTTCATAACCTTTCGGATAATGCCATCCGGTATAATCCTGAAGGAACTGTAGTTTCTGTAAGCTTATCCAAGGGGTCAGAAGAAATTACCATAGTTTTTGAAGATGATGGAATCGGTATTCCTTCTAATGTATCTGAAAACATTTTCAAGCCTTTTGTAAGGGCGGATGATTCCCGTAACTCCAAGACCGGCGGAACGGGACTGGGGCTTTCCATTGCACAGAAAATTGTGGAAGCCCACGGCGGAAGCCTGACTCTGCGGCCCGATACCAAAGGCTGTTCCTTTAAAATTACAATTGCTGCGATTTAAGGTAGATTTAAGATAGAAATAAGCTGAATTTCAGGTTCATTTGTTACCATGATAATGAACTGAAATTCAGCTTATTTTTTTAAAGGAGTGTGGATATTATGGCGGCGCCAAATTCTCAATTGAGGGAACCTCATCTTTGTGAAATATTTATGACATGGCTGGTCTTTCGTGTTTTTGGAAGAAGCGTTTACAGGGACTTTGCCGGAAGCCTGCCTCTCACCGGCAAGGAAACCGTTCTGGATTTCGGCTGCGGAATGGGAACGGTAGCTTATTTTGTGGCAGAGAGATTACCGGAGGTGAAGCTGACCTGCGTGGACATATCGGAAAGATGGCTGGTTGCTTGTAAAAGGACCCTCAAAAACTATCAAAATGTGTCCTTTTTGCGAGGGGATATTGCCCTTTTGCCGCTTACAGACTTAAGTTTCGATATTATCTACAGCCATTTTGTTTTGCATGACATAGAGGATAGTGAGCTTAAAAGAGTTGTGCCGGTACTTGCAAGGCTCATGAAAGAAAAGGGAAAGTTCATCTTCCGGGAGCCTATGAAGGACATGGAAAAAATACGCTTTATTCAAAGTCTCATGGAGGGCAGCAACCTTTGTAGGGAGAGCAGCCGTATTACCGACATTCCGGCCATGGGCAACGCCCTAGAAAACGTATATAAAAAGGTTTAAGAGAGTTTAAGGAGGATAATAAAATGTTACAGATAATGATTTTTGCAGGGCTTATGTTTATTAATATGGCAGCTGGGATTTTCACATTGGTGCTGGGAATGCTTGGTTTAAAAAACCTCATAAGTAGAACACCAAACAACAGGTTGGTTAACCGCCTGAAAAATTCCGCCGTTTTTTTTATGATTTTATCGTTTGTAAGTCTTGGATTTGTATTTTATACGCAGTTTGCCGCAGGTACTCCTGCAATAAGAGACGAAAAGGGAAGCATCATTAAGGACAGCATTGCAGAAATGAGGAGGATAGAAATTAACGGCAGAAAACAATGGATCAGCATAAGGGGCCATAATAAAAATAACCCGGTGATATTATTTTTAGCCGGAGGCCCCGGCGGAACCCAGATGGCTGCGGTACGGCACGATCTTAAGGAGCTTGAGAAGTACTTTGTTGTGGTAAACTGGGACCAGCCCGGCTCGGGGAAGTCCTATTACGCGGAAAAAGTTTCTGATATCACCCCAAAGACGTATATCGAGGATGGATATGTACTGACGAATTACCTTAGGGAAACCTTTGAACAGCAAAAGATTTTCCTTGTAGGCGAGTCATGGGGCAGTGCCCTTGGTATTTTCCTGATTGACCGCTATCCCAACGCCTATCATGCATTTGTAGGAACGGGGCAGATGGTTGATTTCAAAGAGACGGAACGCATAGATTACCAGAAGGCCATGGAGCTCGCCAAAGCGGCAAAGGATACGGATATTATAAGGAAGCTGGAGCAAAACGGCATACCGCCTTATTACGGAGATGATGTAACCTGGAAAAGCGCTGTTTATATCAACTATCTGAGCGCATATATGTCTTCCGATACCAGGATTCACAACGCAGGCTACAATACCTTCCGGGATATTTTTTCCAGCGAATACGGGTTGATTGATAAGATGAACTATATCAGGGGAATTATAAAAACCTTCAATCATGTGTACCAGCAGCTATACGGCATTGATTTGAGAAAAGACTATGTAAGCTTAAAGGTCCCGGTCTACTTCTTTGAAGGAAGGTATGATATAAACGCCCCCCTGTCACTGGTGGAAGAGTATGTAAATACAATTGATGCCCCTGCAAAGCAAATCGTCTGGTTCGAACATTCAGGCCATAATCCCTGGATAAATGAAAGCGGCAAATTTGTGGAGGAGCTAAAAAAGCTCCTGCCCCGCTGATACCGGCTGCATAACTATCTTATAAGGAGTGTGGGGTATGAAAAGACAAAGTATTTTTACAGTTATACTTTTGTTTGTACTTGCCCTGCACCTTACTGTCTGCGGTAAGGTACAGGGTGTGATAACTGAAGAAGGGGACGAAAATGCGTATTCCATCGAGTTCAGTAAACTGAATACGGAAAAAACACATGAACTTTTGCCGGGGAAAAACTATAAGCTTCAGGTGGAGATAACCCATAAAGGAGGCAATATTAAGCTGGCCATTGAAGGAGAGAAAGGGTATAGGGCTTATACAGGCAACAACCTTACATCATGTATTTTCACGGTAGGAGTTCCTGAATCCGGAAAATACACCGTTACTGTTGGGGGAGAGAATGCCGGCGGAAAGGTAAGAGTATTTGCCATATGTGAATAAAAAGATAATTAAAGGAACAATATATATCAAATTCCCGTCAATAAATAAAAAAAAGATTACAGGAGATATGATTATGAAAAGAATATTAGCTTTATTGATATGTATGATGATGTTTATATCAACTGCGGGATGTGATAAGAAGGGAATGACAGGGGATACCGTAACATTTACAGGTATCATAGAAGAAATTTATGACAATTCCATATTGGTGTCCGTAGTTGAAGATGTGGAATTTGACAAGGCAAGAGTGCAATTTGCATCTGATTTGAAGATTCCCTTTAATTTGATTGTAGGGCAGCAGGTAAAAATAACTATACTCCCCGAAATAAGAGAAAGCTATCCCGTGCAGGTAACGGCTGTGGCTATCGAACTTGATGCGGAGCCTGCCGCACCTGACCCTGCGAAGGCTGATTACAGCGTATCCTTTTACAGGGCTGACAGCTACAAGGATAACGGGTTTGACTTTATAGCATCCAAGGCAAATAACTCAGGATCTTTGGCAATAAGCAGCAGAAAGCATATTCCGGTGATATCCGTGGAAGACAAAGCTTCCCTGGAAGAGTTCGTGAAGGGAGCAAGGGAATATTTTCAGGTAGATACTGCATATGGTGATTCTGAGGCTTTTGCAGGTATCCTTGATAAATATGATGATGAATACTTTGAAAAAAACTACCTGCTCATCCTTTATACACAGGAGCCCAGCGGTTCCATACGCCATAAAATAAAGGATACCTCAATTGACGGAGATACTCTGACCGTTATTGTTGAAGCCATAGTCCCCGAAATGGGTACTGCTGATATGGCAGACTGGTTTATGGTATTGGAGTTTAATAAGGAAGAAATAAAAGGCTGCGAAAAATTCGATGCCTATTATGAATCCAAATAATATTTATAATATTTTTCTATTTATATTCAGCGGGCTGTCAGCCCGTTTATTTTTATTGCTTGTAAGCTTGGACCTTTGTTCCGGAGGAAGCTTTAGGAGCTTGAAAAAAATAATTATAGCAATCTGCTGTATATATCATTTTATAGAAGAAACGATGATGAAGTTTAACAAAATATAATAAATTTAACCAAAAGTTAAATTATATTTGAAATTATGCTAATACTGAGAAGGAATGAAGGCTATTGTGTCGAATATAGAGTTAGAAATTGTCAAAAGTTCTAAAGAGGTGTATGAGATATGTTGAATAATGTAAAAATTAGATCGAAGCTATTGCTGCTTTCTGTTCCTTTGATGGTTATGATTATAGCAGTAGGTGCTATCGGATACTATTTTAATTCCAAGGCAAACGCCCAGGTGGGGGAGATGTATTCCAAAAGACTTGTACCTATATCATGGCTCACGGATATGGAAATCCATGTAAGAGCAAATGAGGCCAGCCTTCTAAAAATAATTACATACAACAATACATCGAATATGGTTGATTTAAATGATGTTTCTGAAGACATAAGCTCTAGGCAATCAAAAATGGAGAGTCTCATAGCCCAGTATCAGTGGGTGGCACAGACCGATTCGGAAAAAGAAATCTTAGAAAGAATAAAGTCGTTTTCATCAATAAACAAGCAAAACTTAGAGAGAATTATAAATCTGGTCAAAAATAATGAATTAGATCAGGCAAAATCCCTTTTTAACTCCTATATACCCATTGCAGAATCCTTTTATCAGGACATATTCAGCTTGAATCAATACTATGTCAATGATGCCGGCAGTGTCTACCATCAGAATGAAACCGACAACAAGGCATCCAGCATGAGCATGCTCATAGTAATTGCGGCGGCTTTGATATTTGCAATAATAGTTACCTTCATTATGTACAAAGCCATAGTACCATCATTGGTTAACATGATAAACTACTGCGGTGTTTTAGCAAAAGGAGACTTCAGCAATAAGATACCAGCCAAGTTCACAAAGTTCAAAGATGAGACCGGGAGGCTTACTGCGGCGGTTTATACAATGCAAAATTCCATAAAGGATATGATAATTGCCGTAAAAGAAAGCTCTGTAAATATCGACGGACAATCTGAGAACCTTTCCGCCATATCCCAGCAGATGTCATCATCGGCGGAAAACATAACCCTTGCAATACAGGATATTGCAAAGGGTACAGGCTCACAGGCATCGGATTTGGTAAATGTAGTTGAAATATTAAACGGATTCGGCGCAAAGCTGGATAATATAGTCAAGCTTATTATAGATGTAGACAGCAATTCAAAAGGTATCAACACCATGGCAAACGAAAGCAATGACAACATGAGAAGCTTATCAAGCTCCGTTAAACAGATGAACGGTACCTTCAAAGTATTCATGGAAAAGATATCGGGACTTGGACAAAGTGTAACTCAGATCAACGAGATTACAAACCTTATTAACAGTATCGCAGAGCAGACAAACCTTTTGGCATTAAATGCATCCATAGAAGCTGCCCGTGCCGGAGAAGCAGGAAGGGGCTTTGCCGTAGTAGCCGATGAAATAAGAAAATTAGCAGAACAGGTTAAAAAGTCTTCAGATAATATCAACCATTTGATTGGTGATATATCCAAGGATACAAAGCAGATGATAAAAACCACGGAAATCATGGATGAGGAGTTAGACAGCCAGATATCGGTAATAGATGTGGCAATGAATTCTTTTGAAAGAATAATACATGCGGTAGGCGCCATTGTACCTAAGATAGCAAATATAAATAACCTGGCTGAAAACATAAATAAAGAGAAAAATACAATATTGGAAGGTGTAGAAGGAGTATCTGCAATTGCAGAGGAAGTATCGGCATCCTCGGAAGAAATAGCCGCGTCCTCACAGGAGATGAGCGCGTCTACCCAGGAGGTAGCATCAGCGGCACAATCCTTAAGCGGCCTGACCAAGGACATGATGGAACAGGTAAATAAATTCAAATTAAAATAAAAATCCGTTATCATATATGGCAATCAAAGATTGTCAGTAGGTTCCGGGAACCTTGTTAATAAGACGAGGGTTAAAAGCCCTCGAAATTGTGCCATTGAATATAGCTTTGTTATATTCAATGGCATTCTTCATTTTTGGGACTTTTATTTAAATTCCCATGAAAGTAATTGTGTTTTATTTAACAAATTACATTATTATCCATGTATAATAAACCGGAGAAAAACGCTAAAAAACCAAGCTAATTTAAAGTTTTCTTAACAAAGTAATAAAATATTACAATATATAGAGCTTTTTCTTGGTACAAAATATATTAAGTGCATGCTATAATATTAAAGTATTTAACAATACATATTTAAAAAAGGAAGTTTAGGAGGAATTGTCATGAAATTTAAGTCAATTGTATTAACTGTTACTTTAGCAGCAACTTTACTTGCGGGTTGCGGATCAAAACCCGCGGAAAACAAGCCTGCTGAAACAACTCCATCACCAACTCAGGCAGCAGAACCTACAAAAACAGCAGACGTTGTAACAACTGCTTCAATAGTGGACAACGCAGATGCATTCGTAAAGGCAATCAGCAAAGATGGTACCTGGATAATTGCTACTCTTAATGATTTAAAAATTGACCAGGAACTAGTTTTAGACGGAGAATTCAAAAACGGTAAAAAAGACGCTAACGGAAACGATGCTATTCAACGTAAAATCGGTCTTTACACTCAGGATGATGACCACAACGTAACAGCAAGATTCACTTTAACAGCTCCAAAATTAACAATCAACAGCCCGGAAGCTAGAATTCAGAGCGGTACATTCGTCGGAGATGTTTATGTAGCAGCTAAGAACTTCCAGTTAGTAGATGCTAAAATAGAAGGAAACCTTTACTTTACAACTGAAGAAGCACAGTCAACATTCAAAATGGATGACAAGAGCTCAGTTACAGGCGTAAAAGAATTAAAGAAATAAGAAATAAATGATATAAAAAAATCAGCACCTTTAAGGAGGTGCTGATTTTTTATATGACAGAATTATTTTTTTTAAGGCCTTTATATATTCGATAGGCAAAGATAGAAGTGATGCTGCCTAAAACTAAAAGTAAAACAATACTTGCTATCAAGGACTCCTTTGAAGAGTTGGCCTGAACATTTGCCAGGCTCTGGCCCGCCTCTTCAAGGTTTTTTGAAGTAAGGTGCAATAGAGTCATCTGGGATGCATTTATGGCAAAATGGGAAGTAATTGAAGCAAATATTGAATTTGCAGCATCCACGAGATAAACAAAAATGAAACCTAATACAAAGGCATATAGTCCCTGCTGAATATTAAGATGAAGCACGGCAAACAAAAGGCCGTTAATGCATGCAGCAATCCACAACTTTTTTCCCCTGTAGCCTGACAGTACAATGCCTCTCATACAAAACTCTTCAAAGAGGGCGGGAAAAAGGGCTGTCAGCATCAGTAAAAAGGGAAAAGATACGCTGCTGTTTATTTCAGCCGTAAAATTTACAAGATAATTGGGGAAGAAAAGGCTTCCTAAGCCCGAAATACCCATAATAAGAGGCTGTATTAAAAATGTTATGGCAAGTACCCTTAATATATCGGGCAGGCTCATAAGTTCCAGACGCAAGGTTTTTCTTACCGGATCTTTTGTTATTAAAAAATATACTATTACGGGAAGCAAAAGAAAACCAAACTGGGATATGAGTAGCGAGGATACTATATCAAGGTTAAAATTTAAATAATGGCCTAAGAGTGCTATCAATATACTTCCGAATATATGAATCGGCACTAATAAAATTGCGAAAAAAGTAGCTTTAAAAGTGGCGGATGTGTTTAACTTGCTCAATAAAATCCCTTCTTTCTGCAGGTTATTAAAATTGCATATATCCATTTTAAACTATTATATGCATTTAAACAATTTTGCATTTTTCTTTTGATGCCCCTCCAAAACCAGATGCTTGTCCGAATAAGTACAAAGAGCAGCACAAGTAAGCAGTTTTTTATAGGATATCCTGTAATAATACTTAAGACACAATTATTTGGAGGTAAAAATGAAGAGAAAATTATCGCTACTATTAACGGCAGTCTTTTTGTCAACATCGGTATTTAATGGAGCATCAGCAGCAGAAAGCGGTACTTTAAAGGCTGCCGCAGGCATAACTCCGGATAGCATGATATATCCGGTGGAGAGGGCTGCGGAAGATATACATTTAGCTTTGATTAGTGACTTAGTTAAAGAAGCGCAGCTTCTTACAGGCATTGCAGGAGAAAGACTTGCAGAAGCTCAGGTAATGATAGAAAAAGGCAATGCAGAAAAGGCAGAGCAAGTGACAAAGGATTATATAGAAACAATGAACAAGATAAACCAAACAGTTCAGACAGCAGTAGATGAAGCAAGCCAGGAAGATGCGGCACAGGCTGAGGCAGCTGAAAAAACAGGAACAGAAGTTGCTGCAGCAAACACTGCAGAGACTGATGACACTGCTTCACAAAATACCTCAGCAGATAATGGAGCAGCCGAGAATACTTCGGCTGGCAGCACGGCAGCAGAAACTACTGCAGCTTCTGACGTAACAACAGCTAAGGCAGAAACTCCGACAGTTACCCCTGCTGAGGATAAAAATGAAACGCTTAATGAAATACTGGATGCAATCCTTGAAAAGAACATAGAGCTTCAGAAGAACAGCATTGACGTTTTGGCATCGGTTTTAGAAAAGCTTCCCGAAAACGCAAAGACAGAAATCACAATGATTCTTGTAAAGCAATCAATACAGACTGAAGCCGTAAAGGAATTCGTCGCTAAGAAAAAAGAATACATCGAAGCTAAAAAGGAAGTGGCAGAATCATTATTGAACTTGAGTCAGGCTTCAAAGTCCGGTGATGAGGCTTTGGTTGAAGCAGCACAGCTATCCTATGAAGCAGCTACGATAACCCTGGGGAACTCCTTGATTGCAAAGAATGAGTCATGGAATGCAAAGAAGGATATCAAAGACAAGATTGAGGCTAAAATCGAAGAAATCAACATTAAAATAACCGATATGGAATCCAGTGAATCAGAAGAGATAACAGCCGATGCTGAAACTCCTGCAGGAGAGGATTCAACGGAGGAAACAGCGAAAAATACTGAAGAATCAGTTGAAGAAGCTGAATTAAAAGCAGAAAATATCAAAGTAATCATAATCAGTTTGCAGGAAGAAGTAAGGAAGAAATTATGCGACCAGCGTAAAGCAGATTATGAAAAATGGATGGCTAAATACAGCAAAGGCAATAAATTATATGAATATCAGAAGGAACAGTTAGGACGGTGGGTGAATCCATATGTTGCCGGTTATATGCCGATGATGCAGATACCGCAGTTCAATCCATACGTATATAACCCATATGCGGCCTCAAACATTGTACAGCCGGATAACACGGATGTGACAGCTGCCGAAGATGATAAAGAAAAAGTAAAAGCTCCCGACCTTAAGGTCGATATAATAGTAAAGGATGAAAAGCTGGCTAAGAAATCAACCGATAAGAAAAATCAGCAGTACGGTAACTGGGTGGCTCCATATAACCCATGGATTACGCCGGCATCAAAGCCTGAATCAAAGACAGAAGATAATAAAAAGTCTAACACTCCTGATTTGGGAGTAAATGTAATAGTAAAAGATGAAAAGTCGGCTAAGAAATCAACTGATAAAAGCAATCAGCAGTACGGAAATTTGGGAACGCAGTACAACCCGTGGGCTGTGCCAACCCCAAAGGCCGAAAATAAGAAGGAAGACGCCAGAGGCAAAGACAGCAAAGCTGACACAGTCTCAGCTCAGAGCAAATCAGTGAAGAATTCCTACGGCCAGCAAGGCTTTGGTTACGGAACGGGAGGCAATGGCAGGAACAGTTGGAAGTAAGATAGTTTAAGAGCTTTGATTAAATAAGTGGGGACACCTCTCCGTCAGGAGAAGTGTCCCTTTCGATTGTCTCTTTTAAGTTTTTTGCCCTGCTTTTTTAAAGCTGAAAAGATATTGATACAGCGCAAAGAGGGCTGCAAACACTGTTATATACATGAATATAAGGCCTAAGGGTCTATTGATAAATTCCAGTGTAAGCACAGAAATGTAAAAAAACACTGTAGCCATTTTGCCGTGGGAGGCTGCCGAAACATAAGTACCTTTTTTCAATAATATAAGGCCGCCTATAACCATAAGTCCCTCTTTTATACCTATTATAAAAGGAACCCAAAAAGGGATAATATCCTTGATAGTAAGGCTTATGAGCACAGTCAAAGCCATCAGCTTATCCGCAAGGGGATCAAGTAAGGTGCCCCATTTTGTCACCATATTGAATTTCCGGGCTATGTATCCGTCCAGTATATCCGTAAAGCCGGCAAATATAAAAATCATGGAAGAAATAAAAGCTGCATTGGGTAAATCAGAAAAAAAGACAAATAAAAAAACGGGAACCAGTATGAAACGCAATGTTGTAAGTAAATTAGGAATATTCATGGTATATTCACCCCGTTATATAACTTCTTAAAAAAATTTTAGCAAAAGGTATATCAAAATACAACTTAATGTTAAAACAGGCATAGTTTAAGATTAGGAAAATTAATCTTTACAGTGTATTAATGCTATAATTCTTATTTGTGATGTTAATATTTTACCCAGTTAATTAAAAAGAAGACATAGTAAATACAGGCATATAAGGTAAAAAACTTGACAATTCAGTGAAATAATTATCAAAATAACCGGGTTTATGTTCAGAAATAAGCGAATATTATTATGACAATATATAATAATATTCGTATTTCGAGTTGACTATGCAATACAGTTCTGCTAATATATATAAGGGCCAGTGTGCTCTTTTTATGGTTTTAGAAGCAGCTTTAATATATGGAGGGAGTTTCTTAAAACTTTGGAAATAATACAGAATGTATGATTTATGAATCATGCAAAACGTAATGCTTCGAAAGGTCTGGAGGTATGGATATGAAATCTGAAATTATAATAGTAGGAGCAGGAGCAAGCGGCGTTTTTTCCGCCTATGAATTGGTTAAGATAAATCCTGAGGCAAAGATTACCGTCATAGAAAAAGGCCATGTACTTGATATGAGAAGGTGCCCCATAGATAATGTGAAGGTAAAATCCTGCATACACTGCAGCGTGTGCAGCATTGTAAACGGTTTTGGAGGAGCCGGCAGTTTATCTGACGGCAAATACAACATAACAAACCATTTTGGCGGAGATTTGCACAAATATGTAGGAGGCAAGGAAGCCTTAGACCTTATGGATTATGTGGATGAAGTTCTTTGCAGCATGGGCGGTGCCGGTGCAAAGCTGTATTCGACGGCCAGCACCGATTTAAAAACCAAGGCTTTAAAATACGACCTGCACTTACTTGACGCCAAGGTAAGGCATTTTGGTACCGACAGGAATGTGATAATCCTTACCAATATGTATAACTATCTTAAAGACAAGGTAAACTTTGTATTTAACTGCGAAGTTTCAGATATAGAGAAAATAGATAATGAGTTTATAGTTAAGACTAAAAATGGCGAATATTATGGCGAGAATTTAATTTTGGCCACCGGCCGTTCAGGTTCAAAGTGGATATCAAAAATTTGCGATAAATTAGGAATAAAGACAGAGAGAAACAGGGTGGACATAGGAGTCCGGGTTGAGCTTCCGGCAGAGGTTTTTGAGCACATAACCCAGGATGTTTATGAAAGCAAAATAGTTTATAGGACAGAAAAATATAACGATCTGGTAAGAACTTTTTGCATGAATCCCCATGGCGTGGTGGTCTCGGAAAATACCAACGGTATTGTAACAGTTAACGGCCACAGCTATTCCGATGAAAGTCTGCATACACAAAACACCAATTTTGCGCTTTTGGTATCCAACAGCTTCACGGAGCCTTTCAAGAACAGCAATGAATATGGTGAATCCATAGCAAAATTAAGCAATATGCTGGGCGGCGGAGTGCTGGTGCAGAGGTTCGGAGATTTGGTCAAGGGCCGCAGAACCAATGATAGAAGGATGGAAAAGAGCTTTACAAAGCCTACTTTAAGTGCTACGCCGGGAGATTTGAGCCTGGTTATACCAAAAAGGCAGCTGGATAATATAATTGAAATGATTTATGCATTGGATAAGATAGCTCCGGGTACGGCAAATGAAGATACATTATTATATGGAGTGGAAGTTAAATTTTATAACTCCAGGGTGGAAGTGGATAACAACTTAGAAACCGACATCAAAGGCTTATATATATTGGGAGACAGTTCGGGAGTGACCCACTCGCTGTCTCAAGCTTCGGCAAGCGGTGTTTATGTAGGCAGGATATTGGCCGACAAGTTAAAAAATAAAATTTTGGGTTAAGATGAAAAAGCAAAGGAGTGGCGCAAATGTCAGGAACAGTAGTTATAGGTGCTCAATGGGGCGATGAAGGAAAGGGAAAAATAACGGATTATCTTGCAGAGCATGCACAGGTGGTTGTAAGATACCAGGGCGGTAATAACGCCGGCCATACGGTGGAAACGGGGGGAAGGCAGTATAAGCTTCACCTTATACCATCGGGAGTATTGTACCCTGAAACTTTAAACATCATAGGAGACGGAGTTATAATAGACCCCCAGGCTCTTTTTGAAGAAATCGAATATCTGGAGAATTTGGGAGTCAAGGTGGATAATCTCTGCATAAGCGACAGGGCTCATATTATAATGCCTTATCACAAGGTATTGGACGGCCTTGCTGAAGAAGGCAGGGGAGATTCAGACATAGGTACCACTAAAAAAGGTATCGGTCCTTGCTATACGGATAAATTCGAAAGAACCGGAATTAGGGTCTGCGACTTTTTAAATAAAGATACCTTCGTCAAGCTGGCAGGGGATAATATAGATTTTAAAAACGCTATTATAACCAAAATATACAATGAAAAGGCATTAAACAAGCAGCAGATAATAGATGAATACCTGATTTTTGCTGACAGAATGAGGCCTTATGTAAAGGATACCACCGATGTCCTTCACAATGAGATTAAAAAGGGCAGCAAGGTATTGTTCGAAGGCGCCCAGGGCACTCTGCTTGATATAGATTACGGAACTTATCCTTACGTTACATCCTCCCACCCAATATCCGGGGGAGTGTGTGTAGGCGCAGGGGTAGGACCTAAGGCCATTGACAAAGTGGTAGGCGTGTGCAAGGCATACACCACAAGGGTAGGAAAGGGTCCCTTTCCAACAGAATTATTCGATGAAATAGGCGACGGAATAAGGGAAAAGGGCAAGGAATACGGCACTACTACAGGAAGAGCAAGGAGATGCGGCTGGCTGGATTTAGTCATATTGAAATATGCAACCAGGCTTTCCAGCATCACAGACATTGCCGTAACTAAAATAGATACCCTTGCAGGACTTAAAAAGATTAAGGTGTGCGTAGGATATGAGCTCGACGGCAAGGTAATTGATTACTTTCCTGCAAGCCTAGAGATACTTGCTAAATGCAAACCGGTATATGAAGAATTCGACGGTTGGGATGAATCCATTGAGAATGCCAGAAGCTATGATGACCTTCCGGAAAATGCAAAGAAGTATTTAAAGAGAATAGAAGAATTTGCAGAGACTAAGATATCGATAGTTTCCGTAGGACCGGGAAGAGACCATACAATAACTGTATAGATATAAGGCGGCCGATGTGCCGCCTTTAATAATATATTATAACCGTAGATTTTCACTGGGTTAAGGGTTTTTATATACCAAAAAGTGCCATAAGAAAAAGTTAATTTAATGTGTTGACAGCAATGATAATTTCTTGTATTATATAAAAGTGCCTTGACGAAGGAAGCAATAAATAAGTCATGGCCCCTTGGTCAAGCGGTTAAGACACCGCCCTTTCACGGCGGTAACAGGGGTTCGAGTCCCCTAGGGGTCACCACATATGGGAGCATAGCTCAGCTGGGAGAGCATCTGCCTTACAAGCAGAGGGTCATAGGTTCGAGCCCTATTGTTCCCACCATATGCGGCCTAGTAGCTCAGTTGGTTAGAGTGCCGGCCTGTCACGCCGGAGGTCGAGGGTTCGAGCCCCTTCTGGGTCGCCAATTATTGCTGGCTTAGCTCAATTGGCAGAGCAGCTGACTTGTAATCAGCAGGTTGAAGGTTCAATTCCTTTAGCCAGCTCCAAATTGTAAATAAAATAAACAGCTCATGTGAGCTGTTTATTTTATTTTTGCCTTCCTTCTCTTAAGTTCCGCAGTCTTGAATCTTATATCCTCTCCGTAAAACTTATATACCGAGAAATGGCCGAAAATTCTTGAGGTTATGCGCTCTGCATATGTATTATATATGTTATCCAGGGAAAAATTCGTGGATATCAAGGTCTTTTTGCCTGATAAAAGCCTTTTGTTTATTATATTGTAAAGCTCCATTTGTGTAAATTCCGTTATGTATTCGGTACCTAAATCATCTATTATAAGTAAATCGCATTCATATATATTGTCTACCTTATCCTTTGCAAGCTCATTGCTAGAGTCAAACATGCCTGTCTTTAATATCTCCATAAGGTTTGAAGCCGTCTGGTACACAACAAGCTTCCCTTTATCGATCAAATCCTTTGCTATGCAGCTTGAAAGAAAAGTTTTGCCAAGGCCTGATTTACCATAAAAAAAGAGATTTTCATCGTTTTTGTCAAAGTCCTGAACGAAGTTTATACAGGCCGCAAATATTCGCTCCATGTTCTTTCTTGGAGTAAGGGGCTCATCCTCAAATCTGTTCTGGGAGTAGTAATCAAATACAAAGGTTTCAAAATTCTCTTTGGGAAGAAGGCTCTTTAAATTTGACTGATCATACAATACATTTATTATCCTCTGCTTCAAGCAGCGGCACTTCTCCGAACCTTTATAGCCAGTATCCTGGCATTCATTACATTCAAAAATCGGTGAATCATAATTCATGGAAAGATTGTTCTGCGACAGTAGCTCCCCTTTTTCCATCTTTAAATCTATGGTTTTTTGCTTTAAATTTTCTAAAAGCACATCAATTGGCGCATCCTTTTTAAAAATGCTCCGGGCAATTTCTATTCCCACCATGGAGAGCTCGTTGTCTATTGCCTGGATGCGGGGGATTTTTTTATAAATATCCTGCTTTCTAAGCTTTGCAGCTTCCTCAGCATAAGCCCTTTTTTTATCGTAATCATTGAATATTTCGGTTATGTATTTATTATTCATCAGGCGTCACCTCTTCTATGCCCAAGAGTTTCTTTTCCAATTCCTTTATATCATATGAGCGCTGATCGTAGCTGTTAAAGGTATTTACAGGAGCTTTGAACTTCATGTTTTTGGACTTCTTCTTGGAATCCGCAGTCTCAACCTCTCTTAAGGTCTTTATTCCCTGCTTTGACCAGTTGGAAAGTATACCGTCTATATAGCTGAAATTAGGCTCATTTATTCTCAATGAGCAAATTTTGCAGGCCTCCAAAACCAGCTCTAGGCTGAAGTTCCAGTTGCTGAACCATTTATCTAAGAATTCTTCCTGGGGCTTCATCAAATCGTGCTCCTTGAGGCCTAAAAAGTCTAAAATCAGGCGGTACTTATTATATTTTTCTTCGTGCTGAGTTATGTATTTTTGGGCGTCTTCAACAGATGCTATATTGGCATCGTGCCAGGCTATGGCCACTTTCTCAAAATACCTGGAATCCACTTTCTTTTTGGATTTGCAGTATTCAATTAAGAGCGTTATCACCTCGGGAGAAAATGAATAATCATCCAGCCAGCTCAAATACATGGAAATTTCCTTGGCAGACATGGTGCGCCCTAAGGACTTTTCAATATTTTGAAACATATCCTTTATTTTTGCATTGTCCATTCTTGAACGTATGTCCTCGGGTGAATAAGTTGCTGCCATACTTACGGATGATTTATTGCTATAGAATACGTCATAAATATTTAAAAACTCAATCTGTAATTCCCCGGAGGATTT
This sequence comes from Oxobacter pfennigii, assembly GCF_001317355.1. NCBI lineage: Bacteria > Bacillati > Bacillota > Clostridia > Eubacteriales > Clostridiaceae > Oxobacter > Oxobacter pfennigii. The sequence continues at coordinate 155,493 of NZ_LKET01000051.1, read as the reverse complement.
TTTGATATTAACCAGGCCCTTTGATTCCCAGTATTCCCAGGCCTTAATTATATCGCTTTCCAAAAGCTCAAGCTTTTGGGATATGAAGTCGCCGGATACCTTATTTCCGTTTATTGCTTCAATAAATCCGCAAAGATACACCTTTACGAAGTTGCCGTCGGCATTTGCCATATATTCATCGATAAAAATATTGGGTATAGGAGTTACCCCTGATTGTCTCATCTGTGCAGTAAATATGTAGTTTGCCATTTTTAAGTACCACGTTCCCTCTCTGATTTTTACAATGCAAAAAGCAATGATTGCAGCAATGTGAAATTGCCTTATATATATATCCAATTGCAATTTTTTTTAAGAACTACATCATTAAAGAAAAAACTTTCTTCATATAATTATAGCAAATTAACAAAGTGGTAACAATAAAAGGTGAATGTTATAAAATCGCTCCCCGTCACTTTTATGCAAATATATGAGTAAAAATAACATAATTTAAAGTCGAACTGGGAGTTAAAAGTAAAAAGGTTTGATTTTTAACAAGCTATAAGGTATATTATTAATGTAACCATGTGATGAAAAAAGGAGGGATGCAAATGATTGATAACAGCACAGAGCATAAAGAAAAAATTCTGGATGTTAAAAGAGCTGTTGCATGTACTCTAGGAGTAGTGTTGATAACTTCATGCGTATATCTTTACAGCCATAATAATGTAGACAAGCCTGTAACATATCTAAGCTCCAATGACGTTATTGTCAATCTTAATACATTACAGGAAATTGAGGAAATAGCAACCTTTTATGCAGTTACTATAAATGGAGAAGAGGTTGGTTATGTAGATAGCGAAGAATCTTATAACGCCGTAGTAGAAGGAATAAAAGCTTACAACAAAGAACAGGAAGAAAGTACGGGTGTAGAGGTTTTAAATATATCCATAAAGGATGAGATAGGCCTAAAGCAGGTTGAAGGTGATAAGTCCAAGGTGATGGATACACAGGCAATGATTGATTTTTTAATTGCCGGAAAAGGCCTTACAATAAAATATGAAGTAAAATCAGGGGACTCCATGTGGAGGATATCCAGAAACAACAATATAAGCATGGATGAAATTGCGGCATTGAACCCGGGGATTGACTTAGAAAAGCTGCAGATAGGACAGACTATAAATCTCGCTGTCAGCGAGCCTTATATAGATATTGAAACCACAGTTAAAGCACAATACGATGAAAAAATACCCTATACTACAAAATACATAGATGATAGCACCCTTTATCGTGGACAAACAGAGGTAAAGGAGGCCGGCAAAAACGGCATCAAGCAAGTGGTTAAAGAGATAACAAAATTAAACGGCAAGGAAGTTGTAAGCAACGTATTAAGCACTGCCGTTATTAAAGAGCCTGCAATTCGCGTCATGTCCAGAGGGACAAAAGCCCTTGTGGGCTCGGGGCAATTTTTATGGCCATTGAATGGTACGTTAACTTCCGGTTTTGGTTCAAGAAGCGGAGGTTACCATAAGGGAATAGATATAGCAGCGCCAATTGGAAGTGGTATTTATGCCTCTGACGGAGGTACGGTAACATTGGCTCAGCGTTATTATGATTACGGGCTGCTTGTAACTATAGATCATGGCAATGGATATACTACATATTATGGTCATTGCAGCAAATTATACGTGAGCAAGGGAGACACCGTGACTAAGGGTCAGAAAATTGCTGCTGTGGGAATGACCGGTTTTACAACAGGGCCCCATGTACACTTTGAAATAAGACAAAACGGAACTGCTAAAAATCCGATGAATTACTTAGACTAAATAAAGGTGCCAATTGGCACCTTTCACTCATTTAAAAGCTTTTTCATATTTATAACTCCATAGCCCTGGGCATTCTTCATATCGTTTATGGTCTGGCAGGAAAGCTTTAATATTCCCTTTAGATCCTTAGAGGTCAGATTAGGAGACTTCTCAAGATAGAGAGCTATGCATCCTGTGGCAACTGCAGCAGAAGCTGAGGTTCCAGTTACAGAGCCATAGGGAATTTCAGGAGAGGGAGGAGAAATTCTCCTGTCCCCTGCGGGTATAAAATTACTGTTTGATGCTAGGGATGTTATTCCAAATCCAGGTGCTGTGATATCAGGCTTGGTATCTCTTTCTTTTTTGCTGCCCCTTCCGGAAAAGTCCGAAATGGACCAGTTTCTGATATTTGAATCCCTGCAATTACAGCAGCCTACAGTTACAGAGGAAGGCTCGATCCCCGGAGTAGTTATGCTGTCGTTTGCCGGGCCTTTGTTTCCGGCTGAAGTTATGACAATTATCCCTGTATCCGAGGCGGCTTTGGCTCCTAAGCACAACGGATCCTCAGTATGGGGTACGATCACATCTGCGCCGAATGGCAGGCATAAAAGCTTTATATTGTACCTTTCCCTGTTTTCTACAACCCATCCCATAGATGATAAAATATCCGAAAAGGAGCCTTCTCCCACGCTGTTGAAGGCTTTTATCATGATCAGGCGGCAGCCCGGTGCTATACCTTTATATTTCCCGTCGGACATGCTTCCGCTGCCTGAAATCAATCCGCACATAAAGGTGCCATGGCCGTTGTCATCATACCATTCATTGATAGAATTTACCATATCTTTAAAATAAGTGACGGCCTTTACAGGCCGGAGGAGGTCTGCATGAGGATATACTCCTGTATCTATGATGGCGGCAGTTACATTTCTGCCAGTTAAATTGTAAGGATTGGAGTTGGTTATACCTACATAATTAATAGTCTTATCCAAAGTCACACGGGCTTTTCTGTCATAGCTTATTGAGAATACCTCGGGAAGTTCGGAGAGCCTATCTATGGTATCCAAGGTGAGCTGGGCTGCTATGGCATTCATAAAACCCAGTTCGTGTTTAATTTTGCCTTTATTTTTTATGAGGCTGGTGATAAATCCTTTAGTAAGGGAAGATTTGAATATGACTATCACAGGCAGAGTCCTCTCTGTCTTTTCCTTTAATTTTAATTTTACTATGGGGTCCAGCTTCTTATGACTGAAGAAAAGCATGTATTATACACTCCTGAACTTTGGGTGGTACTATCATTATATGATTTTAATTTAAAAAGGTTACCCTTTTTTTGCTCAAGAGTTGTATAAGGACAGGGTAAAGGCCTCAAAAGCTTTAGCTTGAGGAGATAAAGTCCGCTTCTCGCATTTTACAAGATAAATCTTTCTTAATAAGGGGAGCTCCTTAATAAAGAAACTCTTTACCATGCCGTAATCAACATATTCCTTTGCCGCATCTTTAGATAATACTGTGACTCCTAAGCCATATTTGACAAGCTGCAGGGCGGTATCTATGCCGTTTACTGTTGATAATACATTTAATTTTGCAATGCTTAACCCGTTATTTTCAAGGGCAGATTCGAATATCTGCCGGGTGGCGGAATTTTTTTCTCTTAAAATGAATTTTTCTGTCAGTATGCTCTTCAATTCTACGCTGTCATCCTTTATCTTGGCATATTTTTCAGTTGCAGGTGTTATAAGTACAAGATTGTCATCTGTAAGCTCGTAATATATAAGGCGGTCATTATCTATGACTTTACCCACTATACCAAGTTCAGCCTCAGAGCGTAAAAGGCTTGATATGACATCATTAGAGCTCATTTCGGAAATTCTGTAATTGACCTGGGGAAATTTTTTTGTGAAGCCTCCCATGATTTCGGGCAGCACGGAGCGGGTGGGGGTGGTGCTGGAGGCAAGAAACAACTCGCCTTCTATTTTTTTATAAAACTCGGCGATGGATTGAAAAGCCTGGTTTCTGGTATTATACATATTTATCGCGTAGTCATAAAAGAGTATGCCTGCGGGAGTCAGCTGAACATCTTTGCCGTATCTGTCAAAAAGCACAACATCAAGCTCGTTCTCTAAGGAATTAATATGAGTGCTTATTGTTGGCTGTGAAAGAAATACGGCCTCAGCAGCCTTGGAAAAACTTCTATATTTTGCCACGTTTATAAATGCCTCAATTTGTTTAAAATCCAAGATATCACTCCTTACTTTTGTTGCAGGGCAATTTTCATGGGAAATGAATCCTTGATTCATTATAACATAGATAATATTAATTTTTCCTATAATATATATTATAGAATTCAATAATAATATTTTTTATACAGATGTTAAAATATGCTATATTATTATTGTAATAAGGCTATTAAAAACATTGATAAAGAGTGATATAATAGTTAACGGGATATTAGGGGAAGTTCAGTTTTTGTTCATATTTTGTGAGGACGGGTGAAAGAATTGGAGAAATTTCTGATAGAAGGCGGAAATCAATTACAGGGAAGAATTGTAATTGGTGGTGCAAAGAACGCTGCGGTAGCACTGCTTCCGGCTGCCATAATGGCTGATGACAGCATTTGCACAATAGACAATTTACCTAATATAAATGATGTAAAAGTTCTTGCCGAAATAATCAAGGAATTAGGCGGCAAGGTGGATGAGAGCGACAACCAGACGTTGTCAATAGATAGCAAAGGTATTACTACATATAAAGCAATATCTGAAAACGTCAAAAAAATGAGGGCATCATACTATCTTCTTGGAGCCATGCTGGGGAAGTTTGGACATGCAGAAGTTATTTACCCCGGAGGCTGCAATATAGGTGTACGGCCTATTGATCAGCATATAAAAGGCTTTCAGGCATTAGGGGCAAAGGTTAAAACTGAGCATGGCATTATCAAGGTATATGCCGACAGGCTTGTAGGCACTTCTATATATCTGGATGTGGTAAGCGTGGGAGCCACCATTAACATAATGCTTGCAGCCTGCAGGGCAGAAGGAACAACGGAGATAGAAAACGCTGCCAAAGAGCCTCATATAGTAGATGTAGCCAATTTTCTAAACAGTATGGGGGCAAATATAAGAGGTGCAGGAACTGATGTAATCAAAATTAAAGGTGTCAGGGAATTAAAAGGATGTACATACAGCGTTATACCTGATCAGATAGAAGCAGGCACTTTCATGATAGCCGCAGCGGCAACAGGCGGCGACGTAACCATAGAAAATGTAATTCCCAAGCACTTAGAGTCCATCACGGCTAAGCTCATGGAAATGGGCGTGGAAGTTTTAGAGGACTTGGATAATATAAGAGTCAGAGGCGTGAAAAAGTCAAGGGGAATAAATTTAAAAACCCTGCCTTATCCCGGATTTCCTACGGATTTGCAGCAGCCCATGACTGCCGTACTTTCAGTTGCTGAAGGAAGAAGTATTGTAACCGAGAGTATATATGAAGCCAGATTCAAGCATGTTGACGAATTAAAACGCATGGGTGCCAATATAAAGGTAGAGGGTAGGGCAGCCATTATAGACGGTATAGACAGATTATCGGGAGCATCGGTAAAAGCCAGCGATTTAAGAGCGGGAGCCGCTCTCATGATAGCCGGCCTTATAGCTGAAGGGAATACCGAAATAAGCGACATAAAGCATATAGACAGAGGATATGAATATATAGAAGAAAAATTAAATTCCCTGGGGGCTAACATAAAAAGAATAAAATCCGAAGGGGAAGAAGATTAAAATTAAGGTAGTGCGGCTGCACTACCTTTTGTATTTCTTTATGCCTTCTACATATAAATTATTGCCCTTTGTATCAATGGCTACAATTGTGGGGAGGTTCTCAACATAAAGCCTGTATATGGCTTCTGTGCCTAAATCCTCAAAGGCCACAACGGAGGATTCCTTAACGCATTTTGCTATGAGTGATCCTGCGCCCCCAACGGCGGCGAGATAAATGGAGCTGTTTTTGATCATTGCATCTACAACTTCCTTTGAGCGAAAGCCCTTCCCTATCATAACCTTTAGTCCCATATCAAGAAGAAGAGGGGTATATTTGTCCACCCTTCCGCTGGTAGTGGGGCCGCAGGGGCCGATTATGTGCCCCGGCTTTGCAGGACAGGGTCCAACGTAATATATGGCCTGATTTTTTAATTCCACAGGAAGGGGTTTGTTCTCTGAAGCAAGTTCATAAAGCCTTTTGTGGGCGGCATCCCTTCCGGTATATATGTAACCTTTTAAGAGTACGCTGTCTCCAATATTAACGGAGGACAAATCATAATCAAAAGGGGAGCTTAATATATGCTGTGCCATTTTAATTCCTCCTATAATATTATTTCTTTGTGCCTTGAGGCATGGCATTGTATATTGACTGCCACCGGCATTCCGGCAATATGAGTGGGGTAGGACAATATACTTACACCAAGGCAGGTAACTCTGCCGCCAAGGCCCTGAGGCCCTATTCCTAAATTGTTTACCTCATTCAATATTTCCTTTTCCAATAAAGCTAGATTGGGATCGGGATTTTCTTCATCCAAATTCCTCAAAAGGGCTTGCTTTGAGAGCAACGCACATTTTTCAAAAGTACCTCCCAATCCTATACCAAGAATTATGGGCGGACATGGATTGGAGCCTGCATTATTTACAGTTTCAAAGACAAAATCTTTAATACCTTTGATTCCGTCCGAGGGCTTTAACATTTTAATTGCACTCATATTTTCGCTTCCAAAGCCCTTCGGGGCAAAGGTAATTTTAAGCTTATCCCCGGGGACAATAGAAGTATGTATGATAGCGGGGGTGTTGTCCATGGTATTTATTCTGTCTATGCCGGATAAGACTACGGATTTTCTCAAATAACCCTTGGTATAGCCCCTTCTTACGCCTTCATTTATCGCATCATAAAGATAGCCGCTGGTAATGTGTATATCCTGTCCCAATTCCAAAAAAAATACTGCCATGCCGGTATCCTGGCAAATGGGAGTGACATCTCTTCTTGAAATTTCTATATTTTCAATGAGCTGGTGCAAAATTCCCAATCCTGAAGGGGATTCTTCCATATCCATGGCTTTTTTCAAAGAATTATATACGTCATCACCTATATTGCAGCAGGCATCTATGCATAGCTTTTCAACTTCACTTGTTATGGTATCTATATGTATTTCCTTCATGATAACCTCCTGTTTAGGTTATATTTTTAAAAATAAAGGCTCTTCTTTCATAGTTTATGTAATTATTATAGTGACTAGCAGCTTAAAATGGAAGTTTTATTAATATATTAGGACTAAAAATCAGGATTTAATTTGTAAAATAGCTTTCTTAATTATATAATAAAAGGTACAGGAGGGGACATAATGTGGTTTTGTTCACTATTCAGCGGCAGCAGCGGAAACTGTCTGTACATAGGTTCCGATAGGACCCACATTTTAATAGATGCAGGCCTTAGCGGAAAGAAAATAGTCAAATCTTTAGGGGAGATAGGGGTATCTCCAAAAGATATACAAGCCTTGCTTATAACCCACGAGCATGTGGACCATACTAAGGGAGCAGGCGTATTGTCAAGAATGTTTAATATACCAATTTATGCTAATACTAATACATGGAAGGAAATGGGCGGTATTATCGGTAAAGTAAAGGAAGAGAACATGAGGGTTATAGATTCGGAAGGGGAATTTGAAATAGGGGATATAAACGTTAAATCCTATAAAACACCTCATGATGCCGTGGATCCCGTTGGATACAGCTTTTTTAAAGATGGAAAAAAGGTAAGCATAGCAACGGATATAGGACATATGAGTACAAACGTATTTAACAACATAAAGAATTCCGACCTTTTGTTGCTGGAATCCAACCATGATACGGAGATGTTGAAATTCGGACCCTACCCTTATATATTAAAGAGACGAATATTAAGTGATATAGGGCATTTATCAAATGATGATGCGGGAGAGTCCATATTAAAGCTTATGGGAAATAAATTCATGACCATAATCTTAGGCCATTTAAGCCAGCAGAATAATTATCCCGAGCTTGCATTAAAGACTGTGCTTTCGGTATTGGAGGACAATAAAGTAAACGCAGACCGTGATTTGAAAATAGATATAGCACATAGAGATACTGTAGGCACGTTCTTTGAAATATAGATTAATATATTAATTTAAAAGAGGTGATCTTAATGAGAAAATTCAGCAATGTAATTGTCATTACATTATGCATTGCAATGGTTTTTTTATTAAGCAGTTGTTCTATGTTTAAAAAAAATACCGAAAAGAAGGAAATGCAGATTAAAAATGCATATCTTCCCAGTGAAAGCAACGTCGATGTGGTGGAGTTTGAGCTTTATTTTGGCAGCCCGGATTTAAAATCCACAAAGGCAGAGACCAGATCGGTTAAAAGAGACGAGCTATTAGGAGCCGTTCTCTTAAATGAATTCATAAAGGGACCGGCTATAAAGAGCTCCCTCAAGCCTCTTTTGCCGGAGGATACAAAGGTTTTAAGCTTCAGCATAAGAGACGGCGTAGGGTATATAAACTTCAGCGGAGATATATTAAATAAGATTGATGTTACAGAAGAGCAGGAGAAAAGCATTGTGGAGGGCATTGTCAAAACTATGTGCCAGCTGTCGGAGATTAAAAAGGTTCAGCTGATGTTTGACAATGAAAAGAAGGATACCTTATCGGGCAGTGTGGATATATCTGGGCCTTTGTCACCCAGCAACTTTAAATGATTTTTAGTTTTAAGAAGGTATTACTTTGAACATCACTATAATTACTGTAGGAAAATTAAAGGAAAAATATTTAAAAGACGGCATAAACGAGTATTCAAAAAGGCTGTCAAGGTTTTGCAGGCTTGATATAATAGAGATAAATGATGAAAAAGCTCCCGATAATTTAAGCCAGAGGGAAGCTTTGCTGGTAAAAAGTAAAGAGGGAGACGCAATAGACAAATATTTAAAGGACAATACATATAAAATTGCTCTTTACATAGAAGGAAAGATGCTGTCGTCGGAGGAATTTGCAAAAACAATTGAAGATCTGAGAATTAAGGGCACAAGCAGCATAGCATTTATTATCGGAGGCTCTCTTGGGCTGTCGGAGGGCATAATAAGTAAATGCGACATGAAGCTGTCCTTTTCCAAAATGACCTTTCCTCATCAATTAATGAGACTTATTTTGTTAGAGCAGATATACAGAGGCTTTAAAATTATTTCCGGGGAAACCTATCATAAATAACTAAGGTTTCGTATGTCAGTTATATCAATGAATATATATGGTCAGCATATGTTTATGAACACAAATAAAATTAATTTTATTTAACAATTTTAAGTTCCCTCAGACTGGTGTTTAGGGAATTTTTTTCTGATATCGCCTTATAAACTTTTATTGACTACAGCACAACTTTAGTCTGTACATACAGTATAGAATTCATAATGTATTACAAGGCTTTGATAAAGCAAAGCTAAAATAAGAATTTATTTTTGAAATCAATAATATTGGAAATATAATTTTAAATTGAAGCATGCTGAATTCTGTCACTGCCTATATAGATTTAATAAGCGGAGTAGCTGATAAAGAATTATATGAAAAGGGAGCCGGAACTGAAAAAGTTAAATATAAAAATGGATAAACAATAATTCCGGTAATAAGCCGGAGGTGATCATCAGGAGGTTTACAATGTTTGATAATGCTTATTTAATGGATAGACTGCTAAGCGGGATACTGACCCTGCCGGCTATACTCATAGGCTTGACCTTTCATGAGTTCGCCCATGCATACTGGGCTAATAAATTCGGGGACCCTACTCCCGAAAGGCAAGGAAGGCTTACATTGAACCCCTTTGCTCATATAGATTTATGGGGGCTTTTAATGTTTTTGTTTGCCGGATTCGGGTGGGCAAAGCCGGTTCAAACAAGTCCCTCCCACTATCAGGGAGATATAAGAAAAAAGGATATCATAGTTTCGGCAGCCGGCCCCTTCGCCAATCTTTTTGTAGCAGTTGTCTTTGCTGCAATGATTTGGTTATTTAACATGATGGTCATAGAAGATGCTTTAAACTCCTTGAATACAAGCATATTATATATAATTTTGTACAGGATAGTATGGATAAACTGTATACTGTTTATCTTTAATCTGATACCCATACCGCCTTTAGACGGGTTTCATATTTTATCCAATCTGCTCCCCTATCATGTTTTCAGGTTTGTTTACACGGCAGAAAAGTACGGATATATTATACTCATGATATTTATACTTTCGCCCTTTTCTGACTTGATAATAGGCAATGGAGCATCGGCAATATATGGAGCAATAATGTCATTGCTTAAGCTGACCTAAAGTATTATAATCTAAATAGTCATATTTAGCCCTTAGTTTTGAGCTAAAGGGCTTTTTTTATATTTGCGAGGTGGTATGTGAATGGATTCAGGCCCTAGTCATAATAAATTTAAAAAAATAAATAATAATGAAGAGGCAGGAATCATTCATAGCTGATGTTAGATTATGCCTCTTTAGCTGAGGAGGTATAATATGCCATTTGAAATTGCTGAAGATGAACTAATTGAAATTTTACTTAAATCCTCAAGGGAAGAAATCGCTTTATTATTAGAAGACGTCCATCCTGAAGATTTGCTGGATGTCATAAGGCAATATGGTGGTGATAAATCCGAAATTTTAAAGAAGCTTCCTGAAGAAATGCTGGTAAACCTGGTAGACCAGGCGGAGGATGAGGAAAAGGTTGAGCTTTTAAACCTTCTTCCTGAGGAAAATAAGGAACTGGTTATAAATGAAATGTCCTCTGACGAATTGGTAGACCTGCTTGGTTCGGTGACTCCCGACGAGGCTCTGGATATATTGGATAAGATAGATGATGAAGAAGCATTGGAGGTTAAGGAACTTTTAAGCTATGAATCGGATTCCGCCGGCGGTATAATGGCTACGGAGTTTATATCCGTAAAGGAGGCCATGACAATAGGCGAGACTTTGAGCTATCTACAAAAAGAAGCCCCCGATGCTGAGACGGCTTATTATATATATGTAGTTGATGAGGAGGAGCATTTAAAAGGTGTTGTGTCCTTAAGGGATATAGTAATAAACAGGTTTGACGTAAAAGTTTCCGAGATTATGCATGAGAATATCATAAGAGTGCCTGTCACAATGGACCAGGAGGAGGCAGGCCATCTCTTTGAAAAGTATGGTTTTATGACTATGCCTGTCGTGGATGAAAATGATGTGATGCTTGGAATAATCACTGTAGACGATATCATGGAGGTATTGAGGGATGAGAATACCGAGGATATTTACCGCCTGGCAGGTCTTCAGGAAGGCGAGATAGTTACCGGTTCTGTTTCTGAATCGGTAAAAAAGAGGCTGCCCTGGCTTTTTGTCAATCTTTGTACTGCCCTTTTGGCGGCATACACAGTCAGTTTATTTGAAGGAACCATAAATAAAGTAGTTACTTTAGCTGCATTCATGCCCATTGTGGCAGGAATGGGGGGCAACACGGGAACCCAGACTCTCACATTGATTGTAAGGGGAATTGCACTGGGAGAGTTGACCTATGAAAATTCAGTACGGGTGCTCATAAAAGAAATTATGGTAGGTATAAGCATGGGTGTTTCCGTAGGCATAGCTGCCTCCCTTTTAGGCTATTTCTGGGAGGGCAATGCCGTGTTTGGCCTGGTAATCGGATGTGCCATGCTTCTTAACATGACAGTAGCCACCTTTGCCGGTTTCATGGTGCCCATGGCATTGAAAAAACTGAACATAGACCCGGCATTGGCATCGTCAGTATTCGTCACCACCGCCACCGACGTTCTAGGCTTTTTCTTCTTCTTAGGCTTAGCCACAGCATGTATATCCTATCTGATATAAAGACGGAGAAAAGGGACGGTTCACTCCAAACTGTTGTTTAAACCTTAACTTTTGATGAACCATCCCCAACATCCTAGCCTCTGTTATATAAAAATATGTACTGTTATAATACTATTTTGATATCTTCAAACTGAGGTATACATTCTAAACTTGGTTTGTGATATAATGTACCGAGATAAAGTGTAAAATTGTACATATTGTACCCTTATGTAGGGATACAAACTAAAATGGAATTTGGGAGGAGAGTTTATATGGCAAAAGTCATGAAGTCAATGGACGGTAATGGGGCAGCTTCTCACGTAGCATATGCATTTACTGATGTAGCTGCTATATATCCTATAACCCCGTCTTCAAACATGGCTGAAAATGTGGATGATTGGTCAGCTCATGGAAAGAAAAATGTATTCGGTCAGACTGTAAAGGTTGTTGAGATGCAGTCCGAGGCAGGAGCGGCAGGAGCTGTTCACGGTTCATTATCGGCGGGCGCATTAACTACGACATTTACGGCATCACAAGGTCTTTTATTAATGATACCCAATATGTATAAAATAGCAGGCGAGCTGCTTCCCGGGGTATTTCACGTAAGTGCCCGTGCCGTCGCTGGACATGCCTTGTCCATCTTTGGTGACCACTCAGACGTTATGGCATGCAGACAGACAGGTTTTGCACTTCTTGCGTCCGGCAGTGTGCAGGAAGTTATAGATATAGGCGGTATAGCTCATCTTGCAGCTATTAAGGCAAAGGTTCCATTTTTGCATTTTTTTGACGGATTCAGGACTTCCCATGAAATACAAAAAATCGAGACCATGGATTATGAAGACTTAAAAAGGCTCATTGATTATGATGCATTGAATGATTTCAGGAGCAGATCAATAAACCCTGAGCATCCCGTGGTAAAAGGAACAGCACAAAATCCTGATATATTCTTCCAAGCAAAGGAAGCCTCAAATAAATTCTATGACGCAATACCCGACATAGTTGAAAACTATATGAGAGAAATTCAAAAGATCACAGGAAGGGAATATCATCCCTTCAATTATTACGGAGATCCAGATGCTGAAAACATCATAGTTGCCATGGGTTCGGTATGCGATACAATTGAAGAGGTCATAGATTATTTAATGGCAAAGGGAGAAAAGGTGGGAGTATTAAAAGTACATCTATACAGGCCTTTCTCAGCTAAGTATTTCTTCAATGTCCTTCCAAAGTCGGTAAAGAAAATAGCTGTTTTGGACAGATGCAAAGAGCCCGGCTCATTAGGCGAACCCTTATATGAAGATGTCCGCACATTATTCTTTGACCACGATGTAAAACCCGTTATTGTAGGCGGACGCTACGGCTTAGGTTCAAAGGATACAACTCCTGCCCAGGTAATTTCTATATTTGAAAATTTAAAAGAAAAAGCTCCTAAAAACAGATTCACTGTAGGCATAGTTGATGACGTTACCAACCTCTCATTACCTGTAGGTGATAATATAAATACAACTCCGGCAGGCACAATACAGTGCAAATTCTGGGGACTTGGCTCCGACGGCACTGTCGGCGCAAACAAAAGCGCCATAAAAATAATAGGCGACAATACCGACATGTATGCACAGGCATATTTTGCCTATGATTCAAAAAAATCCGGCGGTGTCACCATATCCCACTTAAGATTCGGAAGTAAGGAAATCAAATCTCCTTATCTTATTAATCAGGCGGATTTCATAGCCTGCCATAACCAGTCTTACGTGTATAACTATAATGTTTTGGAAGGCCTTAAAAAAGGCGGCATATTCCTCTTAAATACAATCTGGACACCCGAGGAATTAGAGGAAAAGCTTCCTTCATACATGAAAAAATTCATAGCTCAAAATGATATAAACTTCTATACGCTTAATGCTGTAAAAATTGCTTCAGAAGTAGGTCTTGGCGGAAGGATAAACATGATAATGCAATCTGCCTTCTTTAAGCTTGCCAATGTTATACCTGTTGATGAAGCGCTGCAGCATATGAAAAACGACGTTGTAAAAATGTACGGCAAAAAAGGTGACAATGTAGTTAAAATGAACCATCAAGCCATTGATCTTGGCGTTAATGCACTTACTAAAATAGATGTACCTCAATCTTGGGTAAATAGCGCTGCAGTTGACGAAGCAGCTGCAGCAAAAGAAATTCCAGCATTTATTAAAGACGTAGTTATTCCAATGAACAGACAGGAAGGCGACAAACTGCCTGTAAGCGCTTTTGTCGGAAGAGAAGACGGGCATTTCCCAATGGGAACATCAGCCTATGAAAAACGCGGTATTGCAGTGGATGTCCCCTGCTGGGATAAGGATAACTGCATACAGTGCAACCAGTGCTCCTATGTATGTCCTCATGCAGCCATAAGGCCTTTCCTTTTAGATGCTGATGAAGCTTCAAGGGCACCAAAGGACTTTGAAACCATCGAAGCTAAGGGATTAAAGGAGAAGGGACTGCAGTTCAGAATTCAGGTAAGTCCCCTTGATTGCGCCGGCTGCGGAAGTTGTGCCAATGTATGTCCTGCAAAGCAAAAAGCCCTTGTCTTAAAGCCCCTTGAAGAACAGGCGGAGGTTCAGGGCAGCAATTGGGATTTTGCAATGACTGTTAAGGCAAAGGAAAAAGTGGCCGAGGTTGGAACCGTTAAAGGAAGCCAGTTTGTAAAGCCGCTGTTGGAATTCTCAGGTGCTTGTGCCGGTTGCGGTGAGACTCCCTATGCCAAGCTTGTAACCCAGTTATTCGGAGACAGGATGATGATAGCAAACGCTACAGGCTGTTCCTCCATATGGGGAGCCAGCGCACCTTCAACTCCTTATACCGTAAATGCAGAAGGCAAAGGCCCGGCCTGGGCGAACTCATTGTTTGAAGACAATGCCGAATACGGATACGGAATGTTCTTAGGCGTCAAGCAGATGAGAGAAAGGCTCGCTGACCTTGCAAAAGAAGCCTTAAACCTTAATGTATCCGATGAATTAAAGGCTGCATTAAACGAATGGCTGTCAGGGGTGAACAATGGATTGGAATCAAAGGCAGCGACAAAAAAACTGCTTCCGTTGCTTGAAAAATATAAAGATTTAAACGTTATAAAAGAGATAATGGATAAGAAAGATTATTTAGTAAAGAAATCCCAGTGGATATTCGGCGGAGACGGCTGGGCATACGATATCGGCTACGGTGGATTGGACCATGTATTAGCTTCCGGTGAAAATGTCAATATACTTGTATTTGATACCGAAGTCTATTCAAATACCGGCGGACAGTCATCAAAATCCACACCTACAGCTGCCATTGCTAAATTCGCAGCTTCGGGCAAAAAGGTCAAGAAGAAGGATTTAGGCGCCATTGCCATGACATATGGGTACGTATATGTTGCACAGGTTGCAATGGGTGCAAACATGAACCAGACCATAAAGGCATTGGCCGAAGCCGAAGCCTATGACGGCCCTTCAATTGTAATTGCCTATGCTCCATGTATCAACCACGGATTAAAGGTAGGTATGGGCAAGAGCATAGAAGAAGAAAAGAAAGCTGTTGAATCGGGATACTGGCATCTTTACAGATATAATCCCAATTTGACCGAAGAGGGCAAAAACCCCTTCAGCTTTGATAGCAAAGAACCAACAGCATCTTTCAGAGACTTCCTTATGGGTGAAGTTCGTTATTCATCCCTTCTTAAGGAATTCCCCGATGCAGCCGAAGCTTTATTTGCAAAGGCTGAAAAGGATGCAAAAGACAGATACGAATATTATAAGAAGTTAATCTAAATAAAAAAGCGAGAAAGACTTAAGGATTTCTCGCTTTCATATTCCTTCAAAATCAAATTCCGGCGTATATATATTATCGGCCGAGTCCATATCCTGTATAAAACCGTTGACTAAGCCTAATGAAAGGCAATAATCAACAAGCCAGTCATAGGATTTTTGAGAGACCTTTTTATTTATTTCGGGAAACTCACCGGCTCTGTGCATGGGCACATACTGGCACATCAAGCTTATATAAATATCATGGGGCAAATTATCTGCAATCCAGTCAAGGATTATTCTGGATTCTGAAAGCTGTCCCGGGAGAAGCAAATGGCGTATCATAAGGCCTCTTTTTATGAGGTCTCCGCTGAATTCCGGACTCCCTACCTGCCTGTACATTTCGAGAAGTCCTTGGGAGGCATGGTGAAAATAGTTGGGAGCATTGGAATATTTGATTGCATATTTATCCGAATAATATTTAATATCCGGAAGGTACACATCTACAAGGCCATCAAGATATTTAAGCATATCCTTGTTTTCATAGCCGTTGGAATTGTATATTACAGGGATTAAAAGGCCATTGCTCTTGGAAAGTTCAAGGCTTTTAACTATCTGTGGCATATATTGTACGGGAGATACTAAATTTATATTGTCAGCCCCCTGGCTTTGAAGCTTTAAAAATATATCTGCCAATTGTTCTGAAGTGATAATCTTACCCTTATCCTGCTGGCTTATATCGAAATTTTGGCAAAATACACAGGAAAGATTGCAGCCGGAAAAAAAGACAGCTCCCGAACCATTGCCGCCGCTTATAATGGGTTCTTCCCATTTATGCAGCATGGCCTTTGCTGCTTTAATATCCGCCCCTGCTCTGCAATATCCTAAGTTTCCTTTTAATCTGTCAGTATTACATTTCCTGGGACATAATTTACATTGTGATAATAGCTCTGGTATTTCCATGCTCTGCACCCTCTTATGGAATTTCATAGAAATATAAGGTATATTCGATTACAGACAAAGTTTTGAAATATAATATATTTTGGAAAATAAGTGGATAATAAATCATAATGTGGATAATTCTGGGGATTGTGTGTATAATTCCATCAAATTATAAGAATGCCATGAAATTAAAGCCGTAATTAAGCACAGACAGAATAAACCAAAGGGCAACACCAAGTATTACCAACTTTATAAGGCAGCCTGTGACTTTAAAAAAAATCTTCAAGGCAATTATAAAGACTACAAGTGCAACTATAAGTGATACTATCTGATCCATTGCATTGACCTCCTTTTTTTTAACAGTATAATTATATTATAATAATTAGTCCATAGAAGTTAAATAAATATTAATTCATGAATGAATTACATTTGAGTCATTTACTTGTCTAAGTATAAGCGTAAACTAAAAATGTTGTCTATAAATATATGTAGTACGTAAAAAACAATCAGTATATAATTATTGCAATAGAATATGTGCTGGGAGGTTTAATGGATGGCTGATTTTAAGGCATACATTAAAGATGAAGAAATAATGTTTGATGGTCCTGAGGATAAAATCGAGACCTTTTCACAATTCTTAGAGGAGATGGAAGATGCAACTGACACAGCTGCTTGCGACTGCACATCTAACGATAAGGTGAGACAGGTGATAGAAAGTTATTTTCCCGATTATGTGGATGAAATTATGGAATTATTAGAAGACAATGACGGGGTGTGCGACTGCGAAATAGGCAGTTCATCCATGGCTCAAAACAGCGTAATAAAAAAGCTGGGGCATTATATGGATATACAGGAATTATAGCGAAGAGGCGGGACAGTTCATTCCAGTTACTCATTTATGCTTAAAGAATTATTGGAATGAACTGTCCCCTATACTATTACTCATTATCTTCAATATCCGTTATGCCTCTGTAGTAATGGGAGTGGTCATCATCTATGGAAGTGACGCCATAAAAATAATGATAGTGGCCGTAGCCGCAGGCCGCGGGAATTGCCGGCCCGGTATAATAGCATATCTTGTGTCTGTGATGCTCACTTTTGGAAGTCTCCCCTTCAAAGAAATGTATATGATTATATGAATCCCCGTTGAACAGGGGCTTTTGAGTTTCTAAATCCTTAATTTTATGTCCATGGTCACAAAAAAATTCCGCGTTCCCATTCATATAATGCTCATGCTTGCTGTAATCTGACATAAAACCATCTCCTCATAATGGGTTTTCTACAATATAATATGCATGGGATGCAGTAATGTGTAATATGCGGAATATTCTATATAAGAATTTTTTATTTTTTATTATAAAAATTTTTAAAATACAGCCTGATAAGACAAATTATATAAAAAGTGCTTACAAAACCAAAAGCCGGATACAGCAATTTTATTAGGTTTTCAAAGCCTAATTTGGTAAAGGGAAAGGCAGCCGCCAATATCAAGACCACAGACAGTTTATAATTTATATTAAAATTATAATTCATCTTTTTTGCAATACTGTATACGTTGGCCACCTCCGTCGAGAACATTTCAAACCATATGACAACTGAAAGAGCAGTTGATACAACTACTCCGAATTTTTTTGCGGTGTAGAGCATGGGTATTGAAAAATTAAAAATATGGGGAATGTTTAATATAAGGACGATATTTATCGTAAAGGTTAAAACCATGAGGAGAAATGCCCCCATTATAACTCCTGAAAAAACCTTAGGAGATTTTTTTATGTCCTTTGTTATGGGAGCCAAAACTCCCGTGGCGAAGAGCAAATTAAAGGATGTATAGAGGATAGTTGATACAAGCCAGTTATTCTTCATAATAGGAGCATGTATAACATCATATACTATGCTGTAGGATACCGACCTATTTATGATGGATAATACGGCAATTACGGTAATTATGACTATCATACAGGGAACGATGATTGAGTTTATAAAAATAAGCCCGTCTGTTGAGTAAAATACTATTACAGCAGTGAATATGGCCATAGCCAAAACTCCTGCAATATGAGGAAGTCCTAAATGCTCAAGGAAAATGGAGCCGCTCCCTGCAAGTATTATGCATGTACCACCGAAAATAAAAAACGTGGTTAAAAAATCTATTACACTTCCTAAAGTTTTGCCGCAGCATAAATAAATAAGGTCCCTGTATGTAACGGAGTTGAATTTATATGCTATTTCCATGGTCATAACGCCGATGATGATATAAAGCATTCCGCAAAGCAGTATTCCAGCTATGCTCCACGCGCCGTATTTAGTAAAAAACTGAACTATTTCCTGGCCGGATGCCAGCCCGGCCCCTACTACGGTGCCGACGAAAACAAAGGCGATTTTTAAAGAATCAATTATATTTTTCATTAAACCTCTCTTAAATAAAAATAATCTAATAATATATTACAATTGAGTATGGAAAATTATGTATTAATTGATTATTATAATATTATCACACTAAAAACTGATAAATTCTAAAAAGGTTTTCGACAATCAACGTGAAATTACTTATTTACAGACTTAAGGGTATAATAAAATTTGGTATATATGTGATATAATGATTTCAAATGGAATAGCCATTTGAAATGATATTGACATAAATTTTATGCAGTAAATTCTGACATGAATTTTGTGCGGTAAAATTCATGAATTATGGAGGGGCAAAATGAAAGTTAAAAAAGCGGTCATACCTGCAGCAGGATTAGGCACAAGATTTCTTCCGGCGACAAAAGCACAGCCCAAGGAAATGCTTCCTATAGTTGATAAACCCACAATACAGTACATAATTGAAGAAGCGGTAGCTTCCGGAGTTGAGGAAATACTCATTATAACCGGAAGAAATAAAAGGGCTATAGAAGACCATTTTGACAAGTCCATTGAGCTTGAAATGGAGCTAAAAACCAAGAAAAAGGATGATTTATTAGGGCTTGTTGAGAAGATATCCAACATGGCAAATATATATTATATAAGGCAAAAAGAGCCAAGGGGGTTAGGACATGCAGTTTTGTGCGCCAAAAATTTCGTTGGCAACGAACCCTTCGCAGTCATGCTGGGAGATGACGTTGTAGACTCCGAAGTGCCTTGTTTAAAACAGATGATTAACATATATAATGAATATAAGACTACAGTTTTGGGAGTCCAAGAAGTAAAAAGAGAAGATGTGAATAAATACGGAATAGTTGCACCCAGGCCCATCGAAGAAAGGGTTTATAAGGTAAAGGATTTGGTGGAAAAGCCAGAGGTTGAGGATGCTCCTTCAAACATTGCAATACTCGGAAGATACATAATAACGCCTCAGATATTCGATATACTGGAAAACACAAAGCCTGGGGCAGGAGGAGAAATACAGCTTACGGATGCATTGAAGGAGCTTTTAAAAAATGAAGCAATGTATGCATATAATTTCTCCGGCCGTAGATACGATGTAGGAGATAAATTGGGATTTTTGCAGGCTACCGTTGAATTTGCCTTAAAAAGGGAAGATTTGAAGGAAGACTTTATAAAATATCTCAATAACCTGAGACATATAAAAGAAGAAATTTAAGAATAATATAAAGAGAGGGACTTTATATAAAAATAAAGTTCCTCTTATGATTTTGTCTTTTGGTTTTATTTTTTTATATGGTGGAATAATAGCTTTAAGGAGGGAGCCATATGAAAAAATTTCTTCACATAATAATTTCATTTTTATTGATATTATGCCTTATATCCTGCACTCAGCGAAAGGCTCAGCCCAAGGATGAGGACAATGCAGCACAAAAAACAGAAGAGAAGGAGGATAAACCCGATAAAAAGGAAGGTGAAATCCTTCTTCATAATTATGCGAGGGCTTTGATATTAAAGGATGAAAAAATAGTTCAGTTTTATACCGATGGAATGAAACAAAGCAGAGCTAATTTTTCTCCTTCATCCAATCCACATCCAAACGGATATATAATAGATTCTGTTGAAGAAAAAGAGGGTAAGCTTGAAGGCAAGATGGTAATAACCGTCGTTTATACAGGCCAGCCTTATTTCTCCTCCGATGAAAGCAAAGTTACTATTGTAAAAGAAAAAGGGATGTATTTAATAGATAAAATAGAAAAATCAAAAACCGTTGAGCTGATTGAAAAGGGCAATATACTACATTTGATTGAGGAAGGAGCTATAAAGGGTACTGAAATTTTAAGGATTGACGAACTGCCCAGGTTTGCAGTTCCACAGGGGGCATCACCGGATCATAAATACAATATAGGCAATGAAAAATTCGGGCCGGTGGCATTGGATGCAAAAATGAAGATGGCGGCAGTTTCAACTGTGGGGGAATACCCAGCTCTTCTCATAGTCGATATAGAAAAAAAGCAGGTAAAACCCATAGATATTTATTTTGAAGGCAATGTTGAGACAATCAGCTGGAGCCAGGACGGAAAATATTTAGCTTCAGAGAATTCCAATAAGGACGGAAGAAGGTTCTTAAACATTTATGACGTTGAAAAGGAAAAAATGGTGGATGACCCTATGAAGGATGCCTTCAAATCACAAATTTTCTCCGTAAACAACCCTTATTGGATATCTGGAAGCGACCTCATATTTAACATAGAAGGTACCAATCTTTCCCTGGATGAGCAGAAAAAGGCAGGAGCTTATAAATTCGATGTGAAAAATGTAAGCCTTACCAAATTTTAAACATTTCATATGAAACCTTAGTAAAAAATATTCATACTAAGGTTTTAATATTTATTATGGCTTTTATGTGATATTATGCTAATATAGAGGGCATAAATTAATGGGGCATTGACATATAAATCGATCTGTTAATAAACTATAATATAAAGGGTATTAATTAATAAGGAGAGAAATGTATATGAAACCAAGTATTATAAGGGACATTAAAAAATCTGAGTCAGGCCATAGAAAAATTGAATGGGTAAAAGGCTACATGCCTGTACTTTCTGCCATAGAGCAGGAATTTTTATCTGAAAAGCCTTTTTTAAATAAGAGAATTGTAATGTCTATACATCTTGAGGCAAAAACAGCTTATCTTGCAAAGGTATTAAAGTCAGGGGGAGCTGAAGTGTCTATAACGGGAAGCAATCCCCTATCCACCCAGGATGATGTTGCTGCAGCATTAGTTGAAGATGGTCTTAATGTTTACAGCTGGTATAACTCCACAGATGAGGAATATAACGAGCATTTAAACGCAGCCCTTGATATAAATCCCCATATTGTTATTGACGACGGAGGAGATCTGGTCCATTTGCTTCACAGCACAAGAAAGGACCTTATAAAGGATGTTATAGGAGGCTGTGAAGAAACAACTACAGGTGTATTAAGGCTTAGGTCCCGTGAGAGGGAAGGCTTACTGAGCTTTCCTATGATATCCGTTAATGATGCCTTTTGCAAATACCTTTTCGATAACAGATACGGAACAGGCCAGTCGGTATGGGACGGCATTATGAGGACTACCAATTTAATCGTAGCAGGAAAAAACGTTGTGGTCTTAGGATATGGATGGTGCGGAAAAGGTGTGGCAATGAAAGCCAAGGGCTTAGGTGCCAATGTAATAGTTTGTGAGGTGGATCCCATAAAGGCAATTGAAGCTTATATGGACGGCTTCAGAGTTATGCCTTCCATTGAAGCAGCAAAGATAGGAGATATGTTTGTTACTGTGACAGGCTGCAGTAAAGTCCTGACGGAAGAGCATTATGCGGTTATGAAAAACGGGGCGGTAATGGCTAATGCCGGACATTTTGACGTTGAAGTATGGAAGCCGGATTTAGAGGCCGCAGCTACGGAAAAAAAGGTCATGAGAAACAATATCATGGGATATGTCATGGGAGACGGAAGGATATTAAATCTTTTAGCTGAAGGAAGATTGGTTAATCTGGCAGCGGGAGACGGACATCCGGCTGAAATAATGGATATGAGCTTTGCATTGCAGGCCTTATGCGCAAAGCACATAAATGAAAAGAGTGCAGCTCTTCGAAATAAAGTTTACAATGTGCCTGATGAGATTGATAAAAAGGTCGCTTATATGAAATTAAAGGCCATGAATATAGGCATTGACAGCCTTACAAAAGAGCAGGAAGAATACCTGAAGGGCTGGGGAGAATAAAAACAATTGCTATGAAAATCAATAGGTATTTGATTTTAACAATAATATGGATGATAATAATATTTCTTTTCTCGGCACAAAGAGGAGAAATATCCGACATGAACAACTCCTTTTTAATTGAGGTGCTCCTGAAACTGGGTATGGCTGATTTTTTAAATATCATATCCCTGGATAAAGCAAATATTATTATAAGAAAGTCTGCCCATTTTTTTGAGTATCTCATATTAGGTGCTTTGATTTTTAAAACTTTAAAAAGCTATTGCCTTAAAAATTTAAGCCTTATTACCTTATGCTCAGGAGTTTTATATGCCGCATCCGATGAAATTCATCAATATTTCGTATCGGGAAGGACGGCGGCATTGAAGGATGTATTAATTGATTCCTTAGGGTTAGCCGCCGGGATAATGGTCATTAAAATTATAGAAAGATTTAAAGGAAATCATGGAAGAACCATTGTGCTATGAGCTTATTTAATGTCATAGTGAAAAGTTAAGCCTCATATATATAAATTAAAATCATAAGGGGGCTCCCTTAAATGAAAAGATTCCTGATTTTATTTATTATAGCAGCTTATCTTTTCACAGCCTGCAAGCCGGACAAGTATAATGAAGTAAATGACCAGCAAAGAATTGAATTTTTATCCCAATATAATATAACAATTGATGCCAAACGCCCTTACTACAGTTCCGATGTTACAGTTCCAAAGGTTTTGGATACAACCTGGAAGATAAGAGATATTTTTGCTAAGGACTTATTTAATACTGGAATTTCAAAACTTGGTGGCAGAAAAGGCAAATTATACAGCTACCCTGTAGAAAAGCTGCCATATGATGTTACTAAAAGAACGGCCGTTGAGACAAAGGCTTATATAATTTGTATAGATGGGGATATAATATGCTCCTATATTGATTTTATATCAGAGCTTCAGGCTACCCCGCCCGTATCTTTAAGGGGTAAGTCCTTGGTTGATATTTCAGGAGTTGAATGGGGTAAATGGAAAAGCGAAATTGACAGCGATGATGACAAAAGGTTGGTAATATGGCAGTATTATGAGGCGTTAAGGCTTGGGAACTACGAAAATGCCTATCTCTTTATATATGATAAAGAAAATATAACAATAGAGGACTTTACTCAAGCTGCGGCGGCAAATGCACTTCCTATTATCGACTTTTTGGATATGCAGCAGCATAAAGAGCCTGCAGGGGATGAATGCTACTTTCTGGTTAATGCTATGATAGGCAATCCAAAGAGCGGAGAAAAAAAGAGATATGAGATATTAATCGATTTGAAAAAAGATGCAGAGGGAAAAGAATACAGCGGATGGAAAATCTATAAAACTAAAATAAAGTAAGGATGGGTTTTGCCCATCCTACTCTATCTTTTTGATCTGATTTTGTTATTATCCTGACCGTAATTTTTGGTATTATAGTTATTGTTGTCATATATATTATTATATTTTGGCGTGTCGGTCTTTAAAGTATTCGGCACATTGTAGTTTGGCATATATCCCGGCATGTTTGGCCATGTGTTTTTAGGTGCCTCAGCCGGCTTGTAAAAGTTCAATGGCGACTGGTATGTGCTTTTGTCATTTTTATTATTGTTGTTGCTGTCCTTGGTTCTGCTGTTTTTGCTGTTGCTATTATCCTTTTTATTGTTATTATTGATTTTGGTGTCTTTCTTTTCATCCTGCATGGTTTTCTTAGCATCATTACTTTCGGTCTTCTTGTCAATCTGGTTATCCTTTTTATCCGTCGATTTTGAATCGGCTTCCTTTTTATCAGTCGGGTACATGCCCCAGCCATAGAAGGGATATCTGTTATTGTCATAAAATTTTCCGTAAGGATTCTGATTACTATATGAACCTGAGCTGGAATATTTGCTGTAATCCCGATTATATGGATTATATTTGTTAACTTGAGCTTTATTATCTGCAATCCTTGGAACCGCAGTAATATCTGCTTTATCCTGTATGTTTTTGCCTTGAACCTGATTTGCTGTTTTTGCATCAGCTTTAACGTTTGAATCAATAGCTTTCGCAGGTGTTGGTGACGGTTTTTTCGAAGCTGTGCTTTGATTTTTAGTTTCGTTAGAGCTTTTTCTTTCAGTATTGGTCACTTTTATCGATGCGTCAAGATTAACCTTAGATGCCGCATTTTCAGCACATTGAGCCAGTTTTTCCTCAGAAATGTTCACTTTATTGTCTTTTACTTTAATGAGGCTTATTTCTATATTTGTTACCTCTTCATTTCCTATATATCCTTTATCCTTCGCTCCGGTTATGACACTGTCCAAAGCTTCGGTTATATCTTTGTTCTTAATGTCTATATGTGTTAAAAGTTCTGCTGCATCGTCATTTAATGCAATTACCTCCTGAACCTTGTTGAATCTGTTAATTCCCATTTCAATGCTGGGATTCATGTCTACATCGATATATGCTACAGTAGCATATGCTTCTTTAAAATACACAAATGGAGTAAATACAAGAAAAAGTGCGGCCGCAAGGCTTGCGAATTTGATTAAATTAAACTTTCTGGTGGTAATGACTGCTGATGTGATTTCTTCGCCTGTTTTAAAAGGAGAGATGGGCTTTTTAACTTTGAGGAATTCCCCATCCCTGGTCATTATTATTGCATCGCTGCTGCTTACATCCATTACTATTCCTGTTGCAACCCTCCCCATTATATCACCACCCTTTCATTTCCAAAGTCAATATATTCTTTAAGATATAAATATTCATCAGAGCTTGCTATAATAAGCAAGGCTATTAAATATCTCCTCCACTGCTCCAAAAACTTTCTTTTAACTCCGGTAAGTTCGATCACCTCTTTAATTGAGAGCATTTTATTCTTCTTAAGATAGCGTATTATTTCTTTGTTTTGCCCGCATTTTGCAGCTATTTCAAACAGCATTTTTCTGGTGTCTCTGTGTTTGGGACAGCTGACGGTTAAATCGGCCATGGATAATCCATATTGAGACAACTCTTCATTAAAAAGCCTGATCTCGATTCCTCTCTCCTCTGCTGCGTTGGTTATGGAATACCTGTCTTGCGCCTCCTTTGCCTCGATGAGATTTAAGTGTTCGTCATCCATGGCACTCAAGGACAGGCTGGACGCGTTATTCTTTCGAAAAAAATCGATCAACCGGCTTCTCATAAGCATTATGCAGAAAGAAGTGAACTCAGTACCTCTATTAGGATCATAACTGTCTATCGCTTCATTAAAAGCCATCAAGGCTATGCTAAGCTCATCATCGTTGGACCAGTCAAGATTGCGTTTGCATATGTATGAAGCTATACGCCGAATGAAACCCTTATTTGAATCTATAAAATCATCTCTTAAGCCATCATAGCCCTGCTTAATCATGATTAATGTATTTATATCAATAGAGTCCATTGTTTTACCTCCTGCTGTACAAAATAATACGCAAACTTATGTATTTTTTGTAGGGTAAAATGAAAAGATATTAATAGCATGTTTTAATTATAAGTTAGCTGTATTATGGTGTCATTAGACAAAATATTACATCGCAATATAATTCATTATTGCAAAATGATTGCATTGCAATCATTATATCATAAAAGTTACTCCGTAACTTTAAACCTGAATATGCTGCTAAGGCAGCATATAACGAAAACAGAATAAACAAATTGAGATGGTGAAGGGATAATATGCAGAACACTAAAAAAGTAGTAGTGAACTTCAGACAGGAAAAAATAAAGCTTATGCTAAAACACGCAGTTTCAAAGGTAAAGCAAAGCATGCAAATTATCTTCGGCAGCAACAGTAAGCCCGTGAAAAATAAGAACAAGAATATGAAAAAATATAACGGAGTAAAGGGACACAAAAAAGGGTGAAATCACCCTTTTATATTTTTATGGACAATCTGTTTACCCTAAACAAATATTACCTGGGAAATAATTTATAGTATTTGAAGAACTATAAACTTTAAATAATGGGTTTCCCCCGAGCTCCACAGTATGGGATGGTCTTTGGCCTGAGAGCGGTATTCTACCTGCCTTAAAGTTTTTCTTGCATCTGTCGCCGCATCAAAAATCACTTGGCGGAATAAATCGGGAGTCATATGCTGACTGCAGGAAGCTGTAACTAAAAAGCCTCCCTTTTTTATGATTTTCATAGCCCGCAAATTTATATCCTTATATCCTCTGTAAGCCCCTTCGATAGCAGCCCTGCTTTTTGTAAAGGCGGGAGGATCAAGGATGACAACATCATATTTCTCGTTGTTTTCCTGAAGTTCTCTTAGCTTGTCAAAGGCATTCACTGCTTCAAATTTGCATACATCCGAAAGATTGTTAAGCTCTGCGTTTTTCCTGGCGAAGTCAACGGCATGCTCTGAAATATCAATGCCAAGGACCTCTTTTGCACCATAGAAGCCTGCATGCAATGAAAAAGAGCCGGTATGGCAAAAGCAGTCTAAAACCTTGGCGCCTTTTACTATGTCCTTAATAGCTGCACGGTTTTCTTTCTGGTCCAAAAAATACCCCGTCTTTTGTCCATTTTCAATATCAACGTAAAAATTTACTCCATTTTCATTTATTTTTACCATGGTATCAAAGGCTTCGGACAAAAACCCCTTTTTCATTTCAAGGCCTTCTAATTGCCTTACAGGGACATCGTTTCTCTCATATATGCCTTTTGGCTTAATTATCTCATTTAAAATTTTTATGATGGTATCCTTATGTAGGTCAATGCCTAAAGCCAGGGTTTGAACAACCAGACAATCGCCGAACTTATCCACTATAAGGGCAGGAAGCAAATCCGCCTCGGCAAAAACCACCCTGCAGCAATTTATATCCGACACTTTCTTTCTGTATTCCCAGGCAGAAGATATCCTTCTTCTGAAAAAATCCTCGTCTATTTCTTCGTTTTTATCTCTGGTTAAGATTCTCACCAGTATCTGGCTTTTAGGATTTATGTAGCCTTTGCCTATAAACCTTCCCTTGAAATTTACAACTTCAACTATGCCTCCCGGTACATATTCACCTTCAATAGCATTCACTTCATTTGCATAAACCCAAGGGTGGCCGCTCTCAATCCTTTTTTGCCTACCCTTATCTATAATTACTTTTGCCATAAATTCTCCTCCAAAGATTTACAAAAGAAATATTTTCTTTTTAGAATATTATACCCACTTCTATTTTAAAAACTCTTTGACTGCACATAAAACAAGGTGGGGAGTTACCTTAAACGAATAAGGCATATTAAGCCTTTCAGTATATTTGTGGACATCTTTACCCATTACCCCTATATTTATTCCGCCGATATTGATATTATTAAGGGCGGTTATAGGAAGGGTATAGGATACATCCATTACAGGCATATTTGATTTTAAGGTGAAGTAGTTGTACGGATTATCAAATCCCAAATAGCTTAAATCGCACAGCCCGGGGAAAAAGTCCCTGTGGATGAGATCTTCGCTAAACTCTTCATTGGACATATCTATAAGCTTTTTGCTTATATCCAATATGTTTTTGAAATCATTATCTGCCTTTCTATGAGGATAATAGGGCGGGGCTAAGGATACTACAATGACTGGCCGGAGCTCCGGAATGCATTTTAGCATGTCAGAAATTATATGAGACGTCATATCCCTTGTATCCATTCCCGTATCTTTATATTTTTCCTTTATGATTTCAACGCTTATTCCCTTTTTTTCAATCATACTTAAAAGTTCTTCATAGAATAATATGGTAGGCTTTATATTTAAACCTGCCTTT
Source organism: Oxobacter pfennigii (assembly GCF_001317355.1). Classification (NCBI taxonomy): domain Bacteria; kingdom Bacillati; phylum Bacillota; class Clostridia; order Eubacteriales; family Clostridiaceae; genus Oxobacter; species Oxobacter pfennigii. The sequence goes on along the minus strand of NZ_LKET01000051.1, from coordinate 127,271 downwards.
TTGTGTTTAGTCAGCTCTGCGTATTTTATTTCATGTGACTGCATCTTTTCTATGCTTAATTCAAAAGCCTTATGGCATAGGGCTTTCACCTTCGACAGCACCTCTTCAGGCGTAGAGTTAAGGGTAAAATAATTATAATAAGCATAGGAAAAATTAGGTGTTGAAACCGAATACAAGGATTTTAAATCCTGCTGCTTTAAGCATACGGGGGGAGGGGCGGTATACCCTTCATAAGTATCGCAAAGATCTAAATTTGCCTCCATAAGGGAAGTTGTCATGGAGCTCAATAAACTTGCGCTTATGCCGTTAAAGGGCTCGCCGCAGTGAGTCTCCAGTCCCGCAAAGAAAATAAAGGGCAGAAGCTTTCCTATGGTGCCTGTATATATGTATTTGTTATCATCATCGGGATGCTCGGGGAAATATGGCTCGCAATTTATGACACCTTTAATTTCATAACCTTCATCCTTTAACTCTGACAGATAATTTACGGCGGAGAGCATTCCAGCAGAGGAATTCTCCTCATCAGGCACCGTCAGCAATAAAATGCCGCCGTCAAGCTCTATGTTATTTTCATAAAGATATCTCATAATCTCAATATGTATGGCAAGGCCGCATTTCATGTCCATGGTACCCCGGCCAAAGAGCCAGTCATCTGTGTCTAAATCATCCTTGGCTTTTTGGGGCAATGCCTCATATTTAAGCCTGTCTGTATATTCAAGAGGGGTGTAGGCATATTCTTTTAAATTGCCGAATTCCTCAATGCCTACCACATCAAAATGGCTTAAAAGCACAGTCAGTTTTTTGGAATTCCCCATTTTTAACATGGCAGTTATATATTTTCTTTCAAAGGGATCATTTTTTATATCATGGAGAATAAGGTTTTCATTATGCTTTTTAAAATATCCTATCTCGGAGATTATGGAGTAAATCTCCCGGGCGGCTAAAGTTTCTTCAACGGTTCCCGAGGTACTTTTAATATTACACAGCCGATTGAGCGTATTTAATATATTTGATGATAAGTCCATGGCTTTTCCTCCCTGTAAAAAAGAATACATAAACATCTGTTTATGGGAAAAATATAAGTTAAGGCGATATTTACGATTGCCTATATAATTATAAACTACATTGTGTAAATATAAAACAGGAGGAATTTTATATGTGGAAATTCTGGCAGCTAGGACTTTTATATCTTGCGGTGATAGCCATATCATACCTGATATTCAGGTATACATTAAGCGGTGAGTGGAGGCATAACATATGGGAAAAATATGTTCATTCATTTTCCATGTTTGTGATGATACTCTTTGTTGTAACGGCAGCCGTAAATATCGGCACCTATTTAATACTCTTTAGAATGGGCTACAAGCACTATGTAAATATAGTAGCTCCCGCACTGGCCTCAGTCATCATAGGCTTTACCATTGCCAGCGTCCCTCAAAGAGGCGTGGGCGATAAATCCACGGGAAAGATAAGTAAATAAGGCATTGAAAACTGCAATCAAAAGCATTATAATATAATGGTATTCGGGGTGTGGCGCAGATGGTAGCGCGCTTGGTTCGGGACCAAGAGGCCGCAGGTTCAAATCCTGTCACTCCGACCATTTTATGCCGTCAACTTTTGTCGACGGCTTTTTGCTTTTTTATACGGAATTGCTGGTGGCAAGTCCTATAAGAGCCTCCTGAGGGAAATAATGAGTGACAGGTTCAAGGAAGATTGGTATAATTAGTAAATAAAATTATTAATATGCTGTGCTATACAGAAGAAGGGAACAATATGCGCAAAGCACTAGTTGATAATGCCACCCTTACAGCACTCCAAAGGCTAAGTGGAGATATTTTAGTAAAAAATAAATACGATCTAGATGGAGATATTCTTGCAATGGAAAGCCTGCTTCAGGCCATTCTATTTTTTGACGAAGTGTATTATTTAGATGATTACAAATCTGAATTCAAGCAGAATCGACACGAACATTTTTCTGGACTTCAGCCTATCCAAATAGATGAAGAAACTCAGAATATTTTCTCACAGGAAACTCTGCAACAGGTACAATCAATTGTTCCACATGTGACCGCTGGTTCGTTTACAGATGGTGACTTTAGACCGTTTTTCGATATGTTAAAAATGAACATATGGTATGTTTGGAATATACAGTCCAGTGTTTTCTATTTAACACAAAAGCTATTGGCTGATGCGAGTGGTGTGGAAATAAACAAGTATAGTGCGTTATCTGCAATGATCTTCTCTGAGCTGAAAGACAATACCCAACGTGATGAAATTCCTGATAAACGACCTGTTTTATTAGGCTCTGATGGGAATCCAATTACGAGTCAAGATAAAATAACTAAGCAGGTGACTACTTTCTTCGCTGGATTAAATTGGTTAGCATATCGCTCAATTTATTATACCATCATTTCTAATCAGTTTGGTTTGGATTTGTTCCTACACCCTATACGTCAAGCCTTTCAAGTAAACTATCTCAGAAAAACTTGTCTGCCAGGCTCGTTGCAATTTCGTCCACTTATTGATGCCCTGACAAACACAACCACAAATACTATGGCTCAGATTTATTGCGCAATAAATCCATCTATTTCTTCTTACCCCATTCCGATCTTTTCTGCGTATATTTCTTCAAAAAGTTTGCATACGGGTATTAACGCGTTGGATATAGCCTATCATATTCGAGAAGAAAATATGTTTGTTGAAGCGCGTAGGCAACTCGACACACTTGAGCAGTTGTACATTGACGGACGCGAGAAAAAGTTTTTGCGTGAGGTAAATCAGCTTCAAAGAGACTTATTTAATCAAATGCGTCGTATTCGAGAAAAATATAATGTATCTACCCCGCAAGGATCTCTTGTGACAAATATGATTTCCTTCTGGGACACATCATGTTTATTAACGGGCTTACCTAATCTTGGAGGAGATACGGGTATTGCAAATATTATTTCTTTAATACATGATATTCGCCCACGTGGTGGCTTTGCTGCTGTATATAAATCAATTCTGTCAGACTTGACAAATATACAAATGCTGGGTCACTTTCATGAACTGATTACTAGAAATGTACATTATGATCGGGAGGCTCAGTATCATCCCATAAAGGTGCAGGACCCGGCATATAAGAAAGCACATAGTTGGTGGAGTATGCCTATGTAATTCTCTATGCAATAAGTAATACTGCTTGCTGATTGCCTGTAAACCATTGATATTACTGTGATTTTCCAAGTTCTATAATTACACTTCGACCATTTTATTTGTAGAAGTGGCTTTCAAAAAAGCTCTTTTGTTTATTAAAAGAACAGGAGAATGTCAAAAACGTACCGGCGGAATTTTCCGTTTCATTCTTGATAACTTTTGATTATTACTGCATTGTTTATAAAGTAAATATTAATAAACCGCGCATAGGATTAATAGAACTAAAGCTATTAATTATAAGAAATTTGAAGTAATATTTAATCTGAATAGCTCTTTTTTAGCATTCTCATGAACGGCCGGCTTATACAGCTTTTTCACACTGGCATAAAAACTTCAAATGCTCTATTTTGAAGTTGGAATTCGCCAGCACCTCAGGCCACGCTGCGACCATCCGGACCATGCCGCTTTTTTTCTCGTTGGGCAATTCGTCAAAGGGTACCAGATGGGGGTCGGTGCGCTCACTATCATCCCGGATGGCGCCATATTTCCAGCCGGTCTCTTTTCTCTTGGTGCACCAGCGACTATGTTCATAAGCTGCCAGAACGGCCAGTTCTCTTTCGGTAAATTCAATCTTTTTGGGCTGTTCTTTAATGGAAATGACATCGTAATGAATTTTCAGCAGAGCATTGGGAATGCTCTTTGCCTGATCCCGGTAGAAACTTTTGCGCTCTTCGCTTAAGACTTCCCAGGGCTTCGCATAATCAGAAACAATCTTCGGATTGTTTTTATTGTTTTCACTGTATTTTTCATGAATGTCCATAGCGAGGTTTTCGATTTTCTCACTGAAAAATGCATCGTGCATCAAATGGCGCAAGAACTGCTCTTCATCCACATGCAGCTTTAACTGCTCCTGAGAAGGAAGATGAGATTGCTCCCATTTCTTTGCATGTGTCAGCATACTCATTTCCAGTATGGCTTCCATAGACCTGGATTCATGCTTGTATCTGGGGACCTTAAGGAGAGCCCTTAATACTCCGGTGTCTATCTGTGCTTCTTCCGTTTCATTTATAAGATGGGGTGCCTTAAGCTCCAGTAATGAACGCAGCAGCATGGCTCTCCGTATGATGTACAGTTGGTCCTGATTTTCATCCGTTTGATTGGGTCCCAATATATTCACATAGCCTCTTAATCGGCTCACAAAATCCGGACCTTTGGCGCTTTTAAACTCTTTTGCAAACTGTTTCTGTTCCGTTTCATCCGTCAGGTCTTCGCCGCAGAATTCCCTATAGGTACTGCTTGTTCCGCCCACAAAGACAAAAATGGATTTGCCTATAGGGCGGAGGGAATCACCTTCTCTGAATACCCCATCCTGCATGGGCGCTAAAAAGTATTTGAGCCACCCAAGTTTACCTTCCAGGTTTGCGTCAAATTCGTCAAAAAAGATTAAAGGCACTTTTCCTTCTAAAGACAGGTCCCGCACTTTATGGAAAGCACTGTTCAAATCTGCCGGACTGCTAAGCTGGGATAGGTTAAAGTTTAATTTCCTTATCAGGGTTGGCGCAATATTTTCCGCCACCTCGGTTATCCCGAAGGATTTTCCGGAACCCGGAGTTCCGAAAACAGCGATGGATAGGGGGTGGACCGTATTTCTTGCGGAAATGTACTCCCACATCAGGTTCTTTATGCTCCTATAGCTTTCGATTTCCGTCCTGTCCACTGTCTTAAGCTTTCCAAACTGGGCAATGGGCATGTATTTCAATACTTTTTTTTCTCCGAATTTAACAATATTATGGGCTATTTCTTCTAAGTTGGCGGAGCTCTTATCCTTCAGGATGTACCAGCAGGAATAGCAGTTTTTATTGAAATATCTGGGTATTTTAACATCCTGAACATGCTCCCTGAATATAAAATCATTTTCTGTCTCAACAAATACGGCGGCATTGGGGAAGGATAAGCTGTCGATGCTTCTTCCGAAGCCTTTGATAAAGTATTTCTGTGCGGCCACCATTCCTTCTTTTATACCCTCTCCGATGGATTTAACCAGTCCATTCCTGCTGCATATTTGAGGAATGATCCTCCGGGCCAGACCAGCCACAAAGCAGGAGGTAAGTCCGTACATTTTGCCTTGGATTTCTTTTATCAGACCGCCCTCAAATTCATAAGGAAGAAAGTACAAACGGGACTCTGCTTCTTTCTGGTTGGTATAATAGATTGCGCCTTCCAGTCCAAAGGGGACGACAAGATGTCGGCAGCCTGCCAGAAAAGCAAGGTTTGGATTATTTTCCATCTGCCAGACAAAATCCCGTGCTGTCCTTTCCCAGGAGAGGCTTTTGCTGATATTCACACCCTTGGCACGCAAATCATCACTGTTTATGACAACAATAGTATTTTCAATATGATGGGATTCTAAATGCTTCCAAAGAGCGTTGGAACTGATGGGATTATTCATTTTGTAAATGACCACAGGCGACTTTCCGGAGGCCCTAATAGCCAGAGGCCAGTAGTCACTGCCCGCATTAAAACCATTATTTTCATCATCGATGATGACCATGTCCGCATTTTCGTCATCATCGATAATGGGGAGAAGTTTTGGTGTGCCTGCAGAAGGCCCGGTGAATCCGAGGAAGCGCCTTACCCGGTATACCTTGTCATTACTTTTTCCGTCTGCCGATACAGGAAATAAGTCCAGTTCTGCAGTAGAGCGGAGAAACTCACCGGATGAAAAGGAGCCGGGCTCTTGCAGCCGGGGAGATAATATTGACGCTCCCGTAGCCAAAGCTACAAGCTCGGATAGAAGCAGTGATTCTCCCGGCTTTAATAAGCTGTGTACATTCAAGTGGGTTTGCCAGTTGAATCCCTGGCTGTTCTGCGGGTCTGTAATCCATTGAAGCACGCTGATACATATATCTCCCGATACAACGATTTTTACATCTTTATTTCTCAAGGTTTCCACCCCCTTTTTTAGTTTTACACTGAAGTTATACTTTACTATATACACTGACCTTTGCTGGATATCGCCTAAGTCATATGGATCCGGTAGAATATAAAAGCTATTTTAACAGGATAAAGAGAAAAAGAATTATAAAAATTAAACATAAGAGGGACATTTTAAGATCAGTCATCTTATGCTGAGGAGGTGTATTGGATTATACTTATCTATGGTTAAATCGAATACGTCATTCAGCTAATCCTTTAGTATGTTCATAATAGGTATAGTCACAGTCAGGCTGAGCAGAGTTAAAATCAATACCGTTCATCTCTGTTTCGCATAGGATTTAAAATTTTTATAAAAGATTAATGGATTTTATGATAAGCTCTTTGTTGTAAATATCAAATGTTCTATTGGCTATAGATATAGCAACTTTGTTTTTTACAAATTATTACTTATAAATATATGGATATAATGTTATCATTGCACAATCTATTAAACAAGTAGGCACTATTAAGTACTATAGTATCTAAAAGTATACTTAAAATGATGCGATTTTAATATAACCATGTTTGAATGCAAGTTTTCTGTATCTACTCACAATAACCAGCCTTACTTATCACCCTGAAGCTTCGATGTATTCAAAAAACGCTTTTTAATGAAGAGCGTCCCTACTACCATTGCCGTCAACATAAAGACAGTTAAAGTTATCATAGCGTAAATATCAACATAACCAACAATTGTTTCCCAGGCGTTCCCCGCAATTCTTCCGAGAAAGACTAACACGACGTTCCAGATAAAAGTGCCGATAACTGTTAAGCTAAAAAAGGGGCACAATTGCATTTTTGCTACTCCTGCCGGTATGGATATCAAGCTGCGTACGATAGGGACAAACCGGCAAAAGAAAACCGCCTTGTTTCCATGTTTGGAGAACCATCTTTCAGCTTTTCTTACATCTTCTTTTTTGAGACGTAAGAGCTTCCCCAATCTGCTGTCAATCAACCGTGCAAGGCGTTCAGCGCTGAGTATACGCCCGATTATATACAAAATAATTGCTCCCGCCACCGAGCCAATTGTCGCCGATATTATAACGCCCCAAACATTCATGTTGGTATACGTTGTCAAAAATCCGCCAAAGGTCAAAATAACCTCGGATGGTATAGGTGGGAAAATGTTTTCTATAGTTATCAATAAAAAAACGCCGATGTATCCAAATTGATTGATAATATCCAAAATAATTTCCTGCATTGTATGCTCCTTTGCTAAACATTGTTTTTTACGTAATATTATTAAGTACATGCTTAAAATAAAAGGTAATCTTTTAAACGAAAAGTTACCTTTCCGTATTTTACTTTTTTGCAATCATTACGTCCATCAGCTTATAGATAAAGAATAGACATATAAATGCGGCACTGAACAACATAAGCATAAAACTCACCGCCAGTATAATAAACGGTAGGGATACAATCAAGTCAATACACTGTATGACTATGATAAGCCCGGCAAAGATTGATACATAGCCCAATAAATAGTAGTGTATCGGAGTTTCAAATATATTGCCTTGCCATTGTGTAAACTCCTTCACTTGAAAATGACTGATAGCTGTCCTTACAGCTTCTTCATGTGTACTGCCGTTTTCCTCTAAATCCTTGACAAAATCGTTAATATACTCTGTTAGGTCAGCCTTTTCCTCATTGTTCATGGTGAGCCCTCGGATAAAGACCTCTATATTGTCGTGCCTTTTGTATATTGCGCTTATTTTCAAGTGGCCTACATAATTCAATATGCTCCATAACAGGGCAACAAGAAAAACTGCGCCATAAATCACAATTTCAATCCTTGTGAAAGCGTAAGGGTATGCTCGATTGAAATACAGGGCAAGAATGAACCCCAACATCGAAATCAAAAGCAGCCACGGATATTTTATATCGGTGAGGCTGTAAATCTTTTTTATCTTGTTCATATAAAAACCTCCCTAAATGAACTTATCTACGAGACTCACGGTTTGTCTCCAGTCAGAAGTCAGCTGCGCTAATTGCTCGCTGCCCAAATCAGTGATTTTGAAATATCTGCGCCTGCCACCGCCTGTTTCAGTTCCCCAATAGGCCTCGATTACGTTTTGTTTTTCAAGCCTTTTCAGTGCAAGATACATAGTTGCTTCCAGTATTTCAAATAAATCACCTGATTTTGTTTTGATAATTTTTGATATTTCGTATCCATAGCTATCTTGCTCCTTGAGGACGCTCAGGATAAGAATATCTATTGTGCCTTTCAGCATTTCTTTATTCAAAACTCTCACCACCAAAATGTACTAAACAATATTAAATACTAAACGCTTATTAGTATACGTTGTCTACTTAATATTGTCAAGTACTTAATTTTTTTTTTAATGCTGATTATCACGAAGATTGTGATTAATTTTGACATAAATATTAGCTAAGAATGTGGTACAATTATGTATAGTTGGAAAAATAATCAATAAGGGGGTTTTGTATATGACAAAAACAATATTTGAACCTGCATCTCAAATACCTGTTTTTGATGAAGCCGACATACTGGTTGTCGGAGGAGGTCCGGCAGGAACTGCAGCAGCCATTTCAGCTGCAAGAAATGGTGCGAGGGTAATATTGTCGGAGAGGTATGGATACCTTGGAGGACAAGTAACAGGCGGGCATGTATCTATGATACCCAATATTGACAATGGAACAGGAGTTCAGATTACCGGAATACTGCAGGAGTGGATGGATAGATTAGGCAAGCTTCCTGACGGGCTTTATGGACCAAGTAAAAAAGATGCCGGAAGCAGCGATCCCGAACTGATTAAGCAGTGGTCAGGCTATATGGGGACAGTTTGGAACAATAAGATTTGCTATGGAACCTATGTTGATCCTGAACTTCTTAAGATCGTCCTGAACGATATGGTCGAAGAATCTAATGTAATTGTATACTTCCACTGCTGGGCTGCTAAAGCATATATGGAAGACGGTCAGCTTAAGGGCGTTTTCTTCGAAAGCAAGGAAGGAAGAAAGGCAGTATTAGCCAAAGTTATTATTGATGCAACAGGAGAAGGGGATATATTTGCATCTGCAGGGGCAGAGTTCGATGACAGTATAGATCCTGCCATAAGAAACTCAAATTTGAGTCTGTGCTTCAGAATTGCAAATATTGACCATAAAAAATATCTGAATTATATAAAGGACAATCGTCAAGATTGGGCTGAAAAAATGAACCAGATTCTTAAAATGGCAGGATTCAGGATGGCGCTGATCCCAAGTAACCGAAATGACAATGTATGGGTCAACAACTGGACATTCGGGAAAAATGGCATGAAGGTGAAGGATTTGACCTTTGTGGAGATTGAAGTCAGAAAGCAAATTGTTAAAGTAATCGAATTCCTTAATAAGGAAATGCCTGGCTATGAAAACGGGTATCTTATGGATGTAGCTCCTCAAATAGGTGTAAGGTACAGCAGAAGATTGAAAGGGCTATACCAGATAAGTTTTGATGATCTGAAGCAGGGAAAAACCTATGATGATGTTGTAGCAATCACTCCTGCACAGCATGTCTTCAATGCGCCAGGCGAGGAAATACCTATGCAGATACCCTATCGCGCATTGGTACCTGAAAAACTGGATAACTTAATAGCCGCCGGGAGATGCTTGTCGGCAGACGTATATGCCCACAACTGGATTAATCTCATTCCACCGTGCACTGCTATAGGTGAGGCTGCCGGCGCAGCAGCATATGTTGCCGTCAATTCCAACATTCAGCCTAGAAATGCAGATGTTAAAACAGTTCAGAATATATTAAAGAAACAAGGATTTTATTTGCCTTGATTAAAGGCTAGTTCCGAAAGGTGATGGATATGAGAAAATACCGAAAATGATTAAACAATAGTTTCAGCAGGTGCTGGATATGAAGAAGTATCGCATAGGGGACATGTCGCGAATGGCCAGCATGCCCAAGCATGTAATCAGGTTCTACGAGACACAGGGAATAGTAAACCCAAAGCAACAGAGTGAGAATAACTACAGGTACTATGAATACTATGATACTTGTTCTCTCTTGAGATCCAGGCTTTACCGGAGTCTGGGTTTTTCACTACACAAATCAGCTGAGCTAATCGGTAAATGCAGCCATGATGAGCTGCATAAGCAGCTTGAAAGGAGAAGCGTTGAGATTGAAGAAGAGATATCAAGGCTTCAGTGTCAGCAAAGCAGGCTCAAGGAAATGCTGGACCGTTCCGGCAGTGTGGAAGACTGTCTGGGAGAATACAGGATTATCGAGAGGCCGGGCTTTTATTGGATAGGGGGAGGAAATAAAGAAGATCTTTCTATAGAGAGCGCCAGTGAAAAAATATACAGGAGCTGGATGGAAAAGATGCCTTCTACATATTTTTTATGTGTGATTCCTATTGAAGCCATGCTGCAACAAACTGAATTTAATTATAGCTATGGTGTGGCATTAAAAGAAGAAAACATCAAGTATTCAGAAGTTGAGAATATACCTCAGGTAAAATACTTTCCGGCTTGCAGAGCTTTATATGGAGTTATAGAGAAAAAGCACAACAGCGGTTCATTTACCATAGAATATTTTAAAAAGTTGCTTGACTACATTTATATGAATAAACTGAAAATTGAAGGCCCTCTGCTGATTGAGCTTATAGAAATCATTTTTGAAAGAGGGATGAAAATTTACAGGTTCGGTATAAGCATTCCTGTCCGCAACATTACTTAAAGAATGAAATTGCATAAAAAAGTCTCTGCATATATAGGGAACCAAATTTTTAAATTAGCTCATGCATATGAAAATTTGGTTCCCTTAAGGTTTTTAAGCTTCGAATAAATTAAATTCTAAGCTTTAAAAACCTATATTTACAGAGGCTTAATCTTTTGAAATGCTATTGACCTTAAGGTTACATTAAACCTTATACTTATATTGGTATAAAAAAACAAATTAGTTATAAAAAGGAATAAGTCATTATGCCAGCTTGAGAGCATTAACAGTAACGATGGAAGAATTTTATAAGGAAAAGTATTTAATATTCTTAATGGTTTTAATTAATCCTTCATTATGAGTAATATGTAATGTTATATATTACTAAAATATTATGGTAAACAGGAGGAATTCTTATGAAAAAACCCTTAAGTAAGTCTCTGAAAACATTTTATGGAGTCGGAGATTTAGGCTTTTCCCTCATGACCAGCGTAGGTGTGTACCTGCAAACTTACTTTCTAACCGACGTTGCAGGGTTTAATCTTGCACTGGTTGCCTTAATCATTTCTATCCCTAATACTTTTGATGCAATATTCTCCGGTGTATATGGTGCAGTTATTGATACCGTTAAACCCATGAGATGGGGCAAATTGCGTTCGTGGCTTATTGTTTTGCCCCCGCTTGTTGTATTATTTATGACCCTGCAGTATACAAAGATAGGGACCGATAATATAGCAGCCATAATTATCATAGTAAGTGCTGTTATATCAAAGCCGCTGCTTAACACTCCATGGGTGGCCAATCTGGCCCTCCTCCCGCTGCTGGCCAATAATACCCAGGAAAAAGTACTGCTTTCTTCCAGAAGAATGTTTTGGTCAAGCATTTCCAGGTTATTTTTCTCCTATATAAGCACACCTCTGGCTTTATTCGTTGGCACTGTAACCGGGAATCTGGTCTTTGGCTATACGGTTCTTCAATTTCTCATGGCAGTCAGCATGTGGGCCGGCTATTTAATTACTTTTAAAATGACAGAAGGATATGAAGAACTCCCTGTTAAAGGCGCAGAAGCTCAACAGACAAAGACTGCAGTTAAGAAGAAAGAAAGAGCATCACTTAGTGATATTTTGAAAAACTTATTCCAAAATCCTCCGCTGTTAGTCCTTTTGCTTGCTGATTACGGCAGGAATATTGCAGCCTTTATAATGGCCGGGTCTATTGCTTATTACTATACTTATGTAGCTCAAAATATGGCCCTTATGCCCTTACATATGCTCATCACATCTATCGCATCAATTTTAGGTACACTTGCTTCACCTGCGGTAAGCAAAAGAATTAATAATACACGTACAATGACAATCACCGGGACACTTATATCAGGCTGTTTATATTTAATTGCAAGGTTTGTTGGGCTACAAACTTCCTTGTTTATTGCCGTCTTTGCATGTTCCTCATTCATTGTCGGAATAACAGGCTCATCAAACGTTGCCCTGTACAGCGATACAATTGTTTATGGCGAATGGAAAACCGGGCAAAACACGGCAGGATTCATTATGGGCCTTATGAACTTTCCTTTAAAGGTAGGAAAAATGACAAATGGAATTATAATGGCTGCTGCTCTTGCATCCATCGGATTTGTTGCAAAAATGACACCGACGCCGGCGTTAAAGGCTGGAATCATCAATATTATGACTTTGATACCGGCTGCGGGATTATTATTTACCGGTTTAGTACTGCTTTTAGGATTCAAACTAACTGAAGCAAGGGTAAAGCAAATGCAGGATGAAATAAACGCAAGAAAGAATGAGGCAATAGCTCACTAAGACGATTTATGCCGCTCATTTATATAAATCTTGGTTAATATGAATTTTGAAAGAGGAGGTACTATAAACAGTGAAACTTGAACGTCTTTATGTAGATATCGATAATGTTGCCTTTGACAATAGGTCGTATATCGACGGGCACACACTGCATGTCAGCAAGGATGAGCTTGAAAAGGTCGTAAGCAGTGAAGCCTTTTCAAAGGTTGAAATCAGCATTGCGGTACCCGGCACAAATACCCGCATTATCAACATAGGAGATATTGTGCAGCCCACCATTAAGCTGGACGACGAGGGCGACACCTTCCCCGGCGTCATCGGCAAGATGCGCACCGTTGGCAGAGGCAGGAGCCTGATGCTTCGAAATATCGCGGTTTCGGAGGTGGTGGAGATGCCGGTGGATATCCCCAGCATACTGGACCTGTCAAAGGTTACTGTGGAGGCAGCGTATATAGCCGGCTACTACCATGTTACCATTGATGCCTTCCCTGCGGAAGGAATTTCCAGAACTGTGTATCTGGGCAGTCTGCATACAGCATCCAAGAAGCTAGCCAGGCATCTGGCCGGGCTAGCCAAAGCTTGTACACCTGATGAGACGGAGGAATTTACCTTAGAGCGCCATAATCTTGAGGGACTTCCGAAGATTGCCTACCTGTGCGATGTGTTCTGCCACAGGCCATATACGGATGCTTTAGTCTACGGTGAGACCATGGGAGAATCCCTCCCGATTATCCTACATCCCAATGAAATCATAGACGGGGCAGTCTTAAACAGAGATTATGACAACTCCACCAATGCCGATCCCACCTATGTATGGCAAAATCACCCGATTATTTTTGAACTCTATCGCCGTCATGGTATTGACGTAAACTTTGTGGGAGTGGTTTTAAACAATGTCCATCATACAGTGGAGAGTAAGCTGCGTAACGCCACCATGGCAGCTTCAATGGTGCATAATCAGCTGAAGGCTGAAGGCTGCATCATTACTAAAGAAGGCGGAGGCCACCCCCAGATCGATGTGGGCCTGGCCGCCGACGTACTGGAAGGAGAGTATGGAATTAAGACGACTTTGGTGCTGCTTGGATTATCTAACGAGACCAACGCTCAAGTAATCTTCAAGTCGAAATATACTGATGCAATTGTTTCCACCGGAGCCGCCGTTGTATTGTCCCTGCCCGCGGCCGACCAGGTCATTGGTTCAAGCCCGGATACAAGGTACGGCAATCCCCTCGGCCCGATGACCATTGCATTAAGGTCAATGCATGGAGCTCAGAGCCAGATGGGCTGGACAAGGTATGGAGCTCAAAGGATATGATTTAATATATTTTAAAATAAAGGAGGCAAACACAGATGGCTGAAAAACTGAGAGTTGTCCATTATATCAATCAGTTTTTTGCCCAGATTGGAGGCGAAGAATCTGCCAGTATGGGTATTCAGACTGAGGATAAGCCGATAGGCCCCGGAATTAGTCTGCAGGCCGCACTGAGAGACCGTGCAGAAATCGTTGGCACAATTATTTGCGGAGATAACTATATTGCGGAAAACATCAAGACTGTAACACAAGAGGTTCTTAAAGTAATCGAAGGCTTCAAGCCTGATATGTTCTTTGCCGGACCTGCATTTAATGCCGGCCGCTACGGCATTGCATGCGGCTCCCTTTGCAAAGCTGTAAAAAAGAAGCTCGGCATTCCCGCTGTAACAGCTATGTTTGATGAAAACCCGGGCAGGGAAATCTATGCTCCGGACATTTTTATCCTGAGGTCAGGCAATAATGCCAGAAAGATGGCTGAAGAAATCAAGAAGATGGTGGACTTTGCATATAAGCTTTATGACGGCACCTTAGAGCGTGATCCTGAAAAAGAAGGATTCTTTGAGCGAGGATGGATGGTTGCTAAAAAGTACGATTATATGGCCTCAAAGAGAGCTGTAGACATGCTCATAAATAAGGTACAAGGACGTCCTTTCAAAACCGAAATCCCCATGCCTGTAAATGAAAAGATACCATCACCGGTTCCCATCGCTGACCTGTCAAAAGCCACAATCATGTTTGCTACAGACGGAGCATTGTGTACCAAGGAAAACACTGAAAGAATGCCGTCAGCCGGATCTAATGTATATCATGCCTATAACGTAGATGGCAAGAAAACCCTTTCCAGTGAGGAATATACCTGTGTCCACGGCGGATTTGACAGGACCTACGCAATCGAGAACCCGAACCGTCTTGTCCCCCTTGACGCTATGCGTGCCCTTGAAGAAGAAGGTATCACAAAATTCCATAATGAAGTCCTTTCCTGCGCAGGCTTGGCAGGCAGCCTTTCAAACGGTATGAATATAGGAAAAAGTATGGTTGAGTACATCAAAAACCACAATATTGATGCCGTTATACTAACCTCCACATGAGGAACGTCCACCCGCTGCGGTGCAGTGATAATAAGAGAGCTTGAAAAGGCCGGAATTCCTACAATACACTGGTGCAATATGACTCCGGTGTCAAAAGCTTTTGGTACAAACCGTATTATGGAAGCCAGGAGCATAAAATACCCCTTCGGCAATCCGGAAATCCCGCCGGAGCTGGAGAGAGCAGAGCGCATAAAACAGCTTAAGTCAGCAGTTACCCGCCTGACCCAGCCATAATCGGCACCACCCGTAAACCCGATTGCTTTTAAGAGATAGATGACTAAGTAAAATAATTCATACACGTTTATTTAGGGATCAAAAGACCATAGGTTTAAATCCTGTCACTATGATCATTGATAAAGCGGATTTATAAAAATGTAAATCCGTTTATTTTTGTTTTTTAACCCAAATTCGCCCTCATTCTTTTTTGAAGTAGAAAATGTTATGAAGAAATAAAAGTCTTAATCAATTTCTATAGTATGAAAATATAGAATAATTTACCATTATGGCAGGAATATCAAAATGGCCGTAGAATATAATTTATTATTTTACTATGGCAATGGGAAATTATCGGCCATGAAAAAACATTAAATTCAGGGCAAAGTGGTATAATTATAGGCGCCTCTGCTCTAATGATAGTACATCTTTGAGGAGGAATTGTTTTGATAGAAAGAGACCGTGACAAAGAGGAGCTTATAAATGAACTGATTCAACTCAGAAAACGCAATCAGGAATTGGAATTGTTCTTGAGAGAAAAATCTGCTGTCGCTCCCTTATTTTCTATTAAATTCCATGAAGAAAAAAGATTTAAAGCAATTTTGGATGCTATTCCCTTATCAATAGTTTTAGTTGATGCAGCAGATAGGAAATTTTTATATGTTAACAGGCGTGGCATGGAACTCTACGGTTCTGACTATATAGGGTATGATTTGGATTCATTTATTGCTAAAGTTAATGCTCAAAAGTCAGATGATATGTCCTGCCCACTGGAAGATATACCTGTAAGTCCATTAAAGTATGGGGAGATAGTACGCAATTCAGAAATGACCATTAAAAGTGAAGAGGATAAGCATATACCCATACTTGTTAGTTCTTCCCCTTTATATGATTCTTCAGGAGTTATAACCCATTTCATTGTAATATTTGAAGATATTAGTGAACGCAGGTGGTTTGAAGAAAGCCTTGAGGTTCGCAGCCAGAAGATTAATGTGACTCTGGACGGAATACAATATAATTGTTATGTGCGCGATTATGATTGGAGTTTTGCTTATGCCGGCAAACAATTTACCTTGGAATACGCCAAGAAGACTGATTGCTCTTCGAAGGATAGAGTTATCCCACTAAACATCGGACATAAGAAACTGGAGGAGGAATTAAAGCAGCAAAAAGATCTTCTTGAGGCTGTCATTGAAAACATGAATGATGTTATTATCATTTATGACAAGGCGGGCAGTGTTATCTACATAAATGCTGAGGCCCGTAAACAATATCCTCACATAAGTATTGGCACCAAAGTAAATGATGTTCATAATGGGATGCAATATTTTGATTTGGATAATAACCCTATACTTGTAGAAAATTTGCCTACAAGAAGGGTACTCAGAGGTGAGAAAATAAGGAATGAAAGGGTTATTGGCAAGCTCCCTGGCAAGACTGTGATTGTAGAGGTTAATGCCGTTCCTATTTTTAATGGCAAAAATAATTTGATATCGGCAGTAGTTTCCCACCGTGACGTTTCTAAAATGGTAGAATGCGAAGAAAAGTTAAAAGAACAAAACAAACAACTTGAAGGAGAGTTGGCGGATACCAGCCTTTTGCAAGGTATAAGTATGGAGCTTCTCTGTGAAGGTAATATTCAGTTATTATATGAGAGGATTATCGATGCCGCAATGCAAATTATGCGCTCTGAATATGCCAGCCTGCAGATGCTCCACATTGAACATGACAACGGATGTAGACTTGAGCTCTTAGCCTTTCGAGGATTTAATCCACAAGCTGCAAAATTTTGGGAATGGGTATATGCCGAATCAGGTTCTACTTGTGGTGAGGCTTTACGAACAGGGAACCGTGTCATCACATCCAATGTGAAGGAATGTGGCTTTATGCAAGGCACGGAAGACCAGGTTATATGCTTCCAGACAGGAATTAATGCTGTCCAGACGACTCCCTTATATTCCAGAAGCGGCAGGATGGTAGGGATGATTTCTACCCACTGGCGCGAACCTCATTATCCGACAGAAAGGGAGCTTAAGCTTCTTGATGTGTTGGCACGACAGGCAGCAGATATAATGGAACAAAAGTATTATCAGGAAAAGCTTTTAAAAGCAGAGCGTGAAAAAAATGAAGCTCTTGAAAAGGCAATAGAGATGAAGGATGAATTTTTGTCTCTTGTTTCCCATGAGTTCAGGACTCCTCTTAATGTGATTAATACAGCTATACAGGCTTTGAATTCTGTTTATGCTAATGAGATGACAGAAAAAATTAAAGAGTATATAGGGACCATTAAGAAGAATGTAAACAGGCAGTTAAGACTGGTTAACAACCTTCTTGATATTACCCGTGCCAATGCAGGACGTATTAAGATAAATAAAAAGAATTTAGATATAGTTTTCCTTACAAAAGCTATTACTGAATCGGTATATGAGTTTGCATCATATAAGGGAGTCAGGGTAACATTCGTATCTGCATTGTCGAAGAAGATGATAGGCATAGATGACGAGAAATATGAGAGGATTATTCTAAATCTTCTTTCCAATGCTATTAAATTCACCCCAGAGGGTAAGTCTATTGTTGTGAATTTACATTCTTCAAAAGGTAACGTATGTATTGAGGTAAAAGATAATGGAATAGGCATACCGCCTAATAAAATAGGTGTAATATTTGAAAGGTTTGGGCAGGTTGATAGTTCGCTGTCAAGACAAGCGGAAGGTACGGGTATAGGTCTGTCACTTGTAAAGAAGTTTGTTGAAGCCTTAAATGGGAGCATATCAGTTAAAAGCAAGATAGGCAAAGGCAGTACATTTACAATCTTACTTCCTAATGAAACAGTAGCAGAGGAACAAGATGAAAAGCCAATACATGATTTGATGATGGATAACCGGCTTGTGCAAATAACTAATATCGAGTTTTCTGATATTTATTCATAATAAACTACATAATATATGCACCAGCTCAGCACGCCGACTATGAGCTGCAGCTTCAAATCCTGTCGCTGTGATCATTGAATAAAAAAAGAGAGGATTGTTTTGAAGAAAAAATCCTCTCTTTTTTATTTTAATTATTCTCCGCTGAATTTTATTCTGGATAGCTTATAAGCTTCTTCCCTGAATGCAGGAGTTATGGTAGCCATACGATGTAAGAAACATGGTTTATCAGGGTTGCAGAATTTTTCAACAAAATTTGCTGCTGCTTCCCTCTGTTCTGCTTCAGTAGCATCAGGACTCAATGGATTGGGAAGAACTCCAAGAATTATCTTATCGCCGTATTGCTCATAAAGCATTTGAGTATCATTCATCGGCTGTCCGCTCCATGAATCCCATCCTGCTGCTATCATATTGGGAACCTGTCTTTCAATTTTTCCGCAGCTGTGTAAGTCAGCAAATAGTCCCTTTGAGTGAATATGATCGGTAACTTTTCTCATATAAGGAACGATCATTTCTGCACATGTGTCAGGGGAGAAGAAGGTATTGCTCTGCCCGCCCCAGTCATCATGCATGTTGATTCCGTCTACTCCGGGGAATTTTTCGATGTATTTGTCGATGATTTTTATATATAAATCAGAAAGCTTGTCAAAGAGAGCTTTTACTGCATCTTTTTGATCATCGTCAATAAGTGCAACGACTGCCTTGTCGAAATCCATAAAGGAAATAAGTCTTTCAAACCATCCGTTTAATATACTGGGAACATTGAATACCTCAGAAGAAAGATTTACATTCTTGGCGCTTTTTTCCCAATCCCAGCTGTCTATGTCCGGCCATACCAATTTTTCTTCCCATTCATTAGCATCACTTAAGAGGGGCGCACCCGGTTTTACCATGGAGCCGCCTGCTACGGGTACATATACCCATTCAATACCAAACATATCTTTCCCGCCGCCTTCTTCAACGGGCTGTCTTGTGTCCTCAAAAGCAAAGGCTCTGGCAACGTTATCTGGATTACATGTTGGTGTGATTGTTCTTGTTTCAACATTAGTAATAAGCCAGACTGGTTTCCTTTTTAATGTTGCAATGTAAGCTTCTTTTCTGGATACCGGAAAGTCATACAATGGTGTGGAAGGTCCGCCAACTATCAAACTTGGCATTTCACCTACGGTTTTTAATTCTTTTTCATCAAACTTTGGAATTGTCATTCCTTTCACTCCTCTTTTAATATTATTATTTGTGATAAGTAATTCTTATTGATTTTTTAAGCTAATTGCTCCTTCATCTTCCTCATTGTTTCGGCATTCGCCGTTGCGTATTTTGCCGCATCAGCATCGGCTATCTTATATCCAAAGAGCATTATAAGTCCTGCCAATGCATATGAGGCTGCGGGAATTCCCCATAAAATCCACATGAAATTATTTATAAATTCCGGGGTAACTGTCATGACGGCTGCATACCCTATAACTGCAAGGCCAAAACCGGATATGGCTCCGCTCAATGCAAAGCCGGTTTTAGCAGGTATGGTGTACAATCCCGTTGTGGTAGCGCGATAATCTTTTCCTGTTTTATAGAACCCATACTCACCTGAGCTCTTTGCAAAGAGGCAATACATATACAGCTTATGCAGAAGTAAACAATCCAACTACTGAATTACTAGCTTGGCCATTTTTAAAATTGCTTCCCTCATTTCAGAACAAATACTATAAATTTTTCTATTGTGTATTTTACCTATTGTCAAGCTTGCTTGGCTTCTTATTAAGTTTTTATATGCGGCATAACAATAACTCCCCCTGCTTTTTTTATTTTTAAAAATACCGGTACAGCATTTTTAAATTCAAAATTTAATAATAGGTAGAAGGAATTTAATATGGGATAGTGGTTTTAAATTTTGCGATGAACATATAGCCTCAGAATAAATTTGAGATAAAATGAAATAAAGTAATTATTAAATATAGTGATTTGATGTTAGGCTGCAGACGATAATAAGAATAGTAGAATAAAGTTTTTAAAATTTGGTATTAATTGGATTGTATTTTGTAATTCAATGTCATTTTAATTAAAAGGATATCATGGAATAATAACGTGGTCAAATATTTTTTTGAACATGTTGCATACTATTATATTACTTGTTGTTCCATGATAATTCATGTGATATTCTTGAACAGGAGGTGAAGTGATCAATGGAACACGGAAAAAAGCAAAAAATACTGGAGGTATCAAGGAAACTATTTTATGAAGAAGGTTACGGCAACACTACCGTAAGACAAATTGCGGAAGCTGCCGGGGTTTCAACTTCAGTCTTGTTCCATTATTTTAAAAATAAGAGAGATGTTTTAGTTCATATAGTCAGGGAGTTTAGAGACAACAGAAGAAAGGTTGTGGAGTTAGTAGGCGACGACTTATCACAGTTTGAAAAAAGAATCCTTAGGTTAAAGCTTATTCTTTACCCCATGCTGAATGACCATAAGCTGCTGCGGCTTCATGTTGATGAAATAAACGAGAAAATTATTGAAAATACCGGAAATGCTCCCGGCTTTATGAAAGACCTTTATATAGATAAAACTGATTATCTGGATGAAACATACAATTACGATGAACTATTAAAATATAGATATTATTATTATTTAGGCTCTGTAAATGAAATAACTTTAAAGTTTTATAACGGAAGTACGCCATTTAATAAGATAAATATAGATCATCACATCATCTCTTGCTTTAATATGTTCTTTAATATACCAATAAGCGAAATTGTCAGCTCAATAAAACGTGTAGAGAGGGTTATGAATCTCATATCTTTTGATGGATTCGGCTATAGGGTACTAAACGATGAAATATCCGAATATATTGGGGCAGGTAAAAAGCTTGCTAGCTATGACTTTTCCAAGGTTGTTTTTATAAATGATATCGTTTTTTCTGATGTTGATGATGCAGCGGCGAAGAATAAGGAATGGCTCAAAGAAAATTATGATAAAGCAATAATCCTAGTAAAATATTATGGATTAATTAACCCGGTAGATATAAAAGGAATTCAGCACAGCATAGACGACTTTGATAAGCAAGTTATAAATTCTTACCTTCTTCTTAAAGATAATTTTGCGGCTGATTATTTTGTAACAGGTTTTATTGACAACAGCAAGGCAAAAGTAGAAGAGGGAATAATAAATCAATTTGAAAAGTATGGAGTGGATGCATTGAAAACTTTATACAATATAACTATATGTCATGCTGACAATCATAATGTAATTGCGCAGTGCGCCTTTATATTTTATAAATAAATATAACCGAATTGTGTACAAAGATAACAAATGAATATAAAGAGCAGGAAACTCAGAAATTCGCACTAAACCACTAGATTTTCGTATCTAAATATGAGGATGGGAGTGGTTTTTGCTATTTTCTAACGAGGATTTATAGATGAATGTAAGAAGATGATTTAAAAACCTTCTGATGCAGGGGGGAGCACTTCCGGGTAATCAGCCTTCTACATTATGGGAATGATGGTAATCCAACGCAAAGACCATAGTATTTTTTTATAATTTATAGCATTTTATTGACTTGACGAAGCACATGTATTACAATATAAACATAAATTCTACCATGTAAACATTTCTGCAATATAATTACTAATAAACGTATTATTAAATTTTTATTATATATAGTAAATATTCGATAAATTGTTTAAAAAGATTACCAGTAATTTATATATCATAAGACACACCTTGATTAATAGTACTCGCGTTTTGTATAAAGTAAAATCCCATTGATTTTTGTAAAAATATGATGGCTCATTTATTGATTTATAGACTGTTTGATTTTATTATTTCGACAGGATTTTTAAAATAGTGACTTTGGAGTAAAACTTTTAAAATAAGGGTTTTACTCTTAAAATCTAATAAAGTTTTCAAAGGAGGCGGTATTTGTAAGAGGGGGAACTATTTTAAAAAGGAATTATTTAATACTATTAAAAGGGTTAAGGAGGAAAATCAGATGAGCTCAGTAACTAATATCAATGCAGAAGTTCAATTCGAAGAAGTCAGCAATAAGGAAGTCGGGGCATATGGTTTAGGCTATTTCGGTTATAACCTTGGTTCAGCTGGACTTATGACTTATTTAACATTTTTCTACACAGATTATATGAAAATCCCCGCTGCAAGTGTGGCAATGATTTTATTAGTATCCCGTTTCTTGGACGGTGCCACAGACCTTTTTCTTGGAGTCCTTATAGACAGGACAACCTCAAAATATGGTAAAGCCAGGCCATGGCTTTTATGGATGGCCCTTCCGGCTGCAATATCGGTATCTTTGCTTTATTATGTACCTAATATATCAACCAGCGGTAAAGTCGTTTACGCATTTATAACTTATAACGCTGTTGCATTTTTTTATTTAACATGTATGGCATTGCCGATGCAGGCATTAGTTGCCCTTATTACACCGGATCCTAAGAGACGTTTAACTATAAGCACTGTAGGTTCAATATTCAATACTTTAGCTGCTGTGGTTATAAACCTTTATGCTAAACCCATTATGGCAGCATTAGGCGGCGAAGCTAAAGGCATGTTCTGGTTCTTTACTATAATGGCATTTGCAGGAGTCGGCTTAATGCTTCTATGTTTTGCATTTACAAAGGAAAGAGCGGAGAGAAGACAGTATGCGAAAGTTCCATTGGGAGTTGGAGTTAAAGCTCTTTTTGCAAATAAATATTGGTGGAATATCACTCTTATTCAGATAATGACTTCATTGGTTCCTTCGGCTTGGGGCGCAACAGTGTACTATACAAACTATATTACAGGTAATGCAGGATTGGTTGGACCTATCATGTCACTTATGTGGGGCGGTATAACAATTGGCATATTTATGTTTATACCTGTTACAAGAAAATTAGGCAAGAGAAATGCAGGACTTATAGGTATGGCTCTTCAGGTTTTAGGCTCAGTAGTTCTTTGGTTCGCACCGGCATCAGTTGGTATGCTTTGGTTCTCAACTGTATTAAGGTCAATAGGGCCTGCTGCTATGATAGCTGCATCTAATGCTATGCGTGCTGATACAGTTGAATACGGTGAATGGAAGACTGGCGTCAGAAACGAAGGTATGATATACAGCGGAGCCAGCTTTGGCGGTAAGGTTGGAAGCGGTATCGGCGGAGCTATACTTGCTGCGTTACTGGCAAGCGGTGGTTATGTAGGAGGAGCTGCAACTCAGACTCCTGAAGCTATTGAAGCTATCAAAGCTGCATTCATTATTTTGCCCGGTGTTGGTTCAACACTTATAATGGTAATGCTCGCATTCTTTGATCTGGAAAAATTCATTCCTCAGATCAATAAAGATTTGAAGGAAAGAAGAGCAAAAGCTGCAGTATAATTTATAGAGAATTTGTGGCCGGAACTTCTGCAATGGAGCTTTCGGCTTTTTATTGTACGTCCAGGATAGAAGCAATCTGTCGCTTTGTCAGATTTATTGCAACTACCTTTAGCAATTGCAATTGCATTTACTTTGTCAATTGAGGATAAAATTTTATAGAAAAATTAAACAAAAATATGCTTGCATTGTATAAGTGCCTGTGATATACTTTATAAAAAATAATAGAAAGCATTAATTCTCAAGAGGGCAAAGGCGTTCTCAAAAATTTTATTTTTGAGTGCGCCTTGAATTTTTTTGAGAATCAAGTGTAAACTCCGGCAATGAAGTCTGATGTTTATACACTGGACTGAATGCCTATGGATATATGAAGGGGGGTGGGCAGTATTGAAGAAACTCGAAATAATTATACGTCCGGATAAAATAGATGAACTTAAAGATGCTTTGTATGATGTAGGTGTGAAGGGTATGACGGTTACAGGGGTTATGGGCAGCGGTAACCAGAAGGGAAGCAAGACATTTTACCGAGGAACGGAAGTAAATGTTAGTTTACTCCACAAGTTCAAAATCGAAATCATTTTAGGTGATAATTTAGTTGATGTAGTAATCGATAAGGTATTAAGTACAGTTAAGACCGGGAATATAGGTGACGGAAAGATATTTATATATAATGTAGAAGACGCGATAAGAATCAGGACAGGTGAAAAAGGTGAAAAAGCAATCTAAAATGATGTCAGGCAATGGGGTCTGGTGTTTATTGACACTGGACTCTTTTTTATTTGTTAACGTACTCATAATTTAAAATTTATACTTTAACATATGTCACACTAATTCCAAACTTTATCATGTGACAATTATAATAAAAGCTCCAAAATTTAAAATTTAAATTTATATAATAATCAAGGAAGGATGATAAAAGATGAAATTGAAAAGAGTTTTGGTTTTTTTAGCTTTAATCATGATGCTCACTTATACAATGGCATTTGCATCTGAACCTACTGCTGCAGAATTAAAAACATCAATAGACACAGCATGGACTTTGGTGGCAGGATTCTTGGTATTCTTCATGCAGGCAGGTTTTGCAATGGTTGAAACCGGTTTTACAAGAGCAAAGAATGCAAGTAACATCATAATGAAAAATCTTATGGACTTTGCAATCGGCTCAGTAATATTCTACGTAATTGGTTTCAATATAATGTTTGGCAGTGATGTTGCAGGTCTTTTCGGATGGTCAGGTGTTATAGGAATAGGAAATATGGATCATCTTGGCCTTGGGATATCCATAGAGGCCTTCGTAATATTCCAGACAGTGTTTGCAGCAACAGCTGCAACAATAGTATCCGGTGCTATGGCTGAAAGAACTAAATTCATAGCATATGTCATATACAGCGCCGTTATAAGCTTGTTTATATATCCTATAGTAGGCCACTGGATTTGGGGCGGCGGCTGGATAGCACAGCTTGGATTTATCGATTTTGCAGGTTCAACTGTTGTTCACTCAGTAGGTGGTTGGTCAGCATTAATGGGCGCAGCCATAATAGGTCCTAGAATAGGAAAATACGGCAAGAATGGTGAAGTAAACGCCATACCCGGACACAGCATAACCTTGGGTGCTCTTGGTGTATTCATACTCTGGTTCGGATGGTTTGGATTTAACCCCGGCAGTACTTTAGGTGCAACAGCAGATGTTGGCAGAATAGCAATGACAACAAACTTGGCAGCTGCAGCTGCAGCTTGTGTAGTTATGATAATAACATGGTTCAAATATGGCAAACCTGATGTAAGCATGACTCTTAACGGTGCCTTGGCTGGATTGGTTGCTATAACAGCAGGCTGTGCAGCAGTAAGTATGTGGGGTGCTATAGCAATAGGAATAATCGCTGGATTTGTAATCGTATATGGTGTTGAATTTGTCGATAAAGTGTTGAAAATAGATGATCCGGTTGGTGCCATAGGCGTTCACGGCTTATGCGGAGCCACAGGTACAATTCTTGTAGGATTGTTCGCAGTAGACGGAGGGCTTTTATACGGCGGCGGTTTGAAACTCCTCGGAGTTCAGGCTATTGGCGTATTGGCTGTAGCAGCCTGGACATTTGCAACAACATTTGTACTCTTCAAGGTTCTTAAAGCAACTGTTGGCTTAAGAGTTGACGAAGAAGATGAAGTTAAGGGTCTTGATATCGGCGAACATGCAACTCAGGCTTATGCCGACTTCATGATAAAAGCTTAATAAAAGTTATAAGGCTTCGGTGAGCATTACCGGAGCTTTTTTATTTGGGGGGATATACTATATCCATGATATGTATATCGGAGGGATAATTTTGCTTGAAACAATAGAAGAATTCACCGCCAAAGCCATAGGCATTGATATTTCCAACAATACTGTAAAGGCTGTTGAAGAAAGCCTGGGTATATATGTAGACATACCGGCAGATGAGATACTTCATAAGAATAAAGAAGAAATAACCGATGTTTGGGAAAATCCAAAGGATGTATCCGAAATTATCAAGTATCGTGCATCAAAGCTTTGGATCATCTGTTTAAGCCGGATATAATTATTTCGCAGCCATTTGATCTATTCAGATGGTATCAGAAGTAAAATTCACAGGTTACTAAAATTGAAATAGTTCCTTTTGGAGATTTTGACATCAACGAAGCCAATATAATGGGAAATTATTTGTATTACACAAAGGAATGACGGTTTATTAAATGATGGCTATCATGGCGGAGAGATTTATAGAATAAACCTTCATAATTTTCGAATAGAGTATTGCTGTGATATTGGAGATTATAACTTTATGGATTCCAAGCGGTAACAGAGAACTAATGGGTTGATTAAAATAGCATAAATTACGGAGCGTAAATTTCTTGAACTATATAATTAATAAACATATCCCTGCCTACAAAAATTATCTTTGGTAATAATATCTTTGAAGGCGGTGAATAGTATATGCTTAAAATTGCACAGATTAATTTAGGAAAATATTTTATGATATCCTGTTTTGCAAGTATTTTGGATTTTAGCCTTGCTTATTTTCTTTATAAAGTTATCGGCATAAATTATATTATTTCCAGCAACTTTGGGTTAATAACAGGGTTTGTATTTCAGTACTTTGCAGGCATGAAATATGTCTTTCAAACAAACAGAGATATCCATTCTTTCATTATATATATGGCTACATTTGCCATGGGAGTATTTATTGCAAACAGCACTTTGTGGCTTGGTTTTGATGTGATGGAATTATCTTTTATAATATCAAAGACATTATCCATGGGGATGCCTTTTTTTATTACATATTTTATAAGAAAAAGATTTTTAAGGTAAGGATTAGGGCATTAAAGCAAACAATCCGCAGCACTTTTTTATTAAGCTGCGGACTTATAATATGCACCCGGTTTGAGCACAGCCTATATTACTTTACCATTATAAGAACATCGTCAAGGCAGCGTTTCGGAACATGGAGCACGCCGCTTTCATCCTTATAATATTTGATTGAGCCGTCTTCACCTACTTTTACAACTTCAGGGGATTCAGCAGGGTAGCCTAGGGCGATGAGCGAATGGATTATATATTTATCGGGAATCTCAAGAGTATTTTTTATTATTTCCTTATTGATGGCGCCTAACCAGCAGGAAGCAATTCCTTCTTCATAGGCAGTTAAAAGTATGGTTTGTATTGCAGCGCCGGCGTCGTTATCATAATTTGTATTCTTAATCTCGCTGTCTACAAGGGGAACGATATATGCAACTGGGCGCTCATTTTCCTGGGGGTTGTGTGTAGGCCTTATGTATCCTGCCCAGGAAGTAGCGGTAAAGATAATATCCGTTAATGTTTTTTCAGTTACTATTATGTACTTTAAAGCTTGAAGATTGGCACCCTGGGGAGACAGCCTTGCCGCATCCACAAATTTTTTTAATATATCCGCTTGTATTCTGTCCTGCTTAAATTTTCTTACAGTCCTTCTTTTAGTTGCTGCTTCATAAACATTCATCAATAACACCTCAATCTTTTTTATTTAGTATACCATACTTTTTAAACCCCAAGGGAAATTGCATTATATATTATAGTTTAATAATTTTTAATAAAATTATAAGAAAAGCTTTATATCAATTGCATATGAAAAATTTTGTTCTTGCATTATTTTTTAAAAATCATGACTATTCTATATTTTCAGAAAATATTCAACAAACTAATTATTACAAGGTTTCAGCCTTATGTTAAACAAAGTAGGTTATGGAATAATCTGATAAAATAAACTGCAAGATTTGTCTTGCAAAATTTCATTTTCATACTATAATTATTAGTAACACTTTTTTAGTACTGGAGGAATGGTTATGGAAATGCGTTCAGGATTTCCTTCGAAGCAGGGAATGTACGACTCTCAATTTGAAAAGGATAGCTGTGGTGTGGGCTTTGTAGCCAGCATTAAAGGTGATAAAACACATGAAATAGTAAAAAAAGCCTTAAATGTGCTTGTTAATTTAACACATAGAGGAGCAGTAGGTTCAGATCCAAATACAGGAGACGGAGCCGGAATAATGGTGCAGATACCTGACGAATTTTTCAGGATAAACTGTGACAATATAGGTATTACACTTCCTAAACCAGGAGAATACGGGGTAGGAATGGTTTTCCTTCCTAGGGAACCTGCCCTTCGTACGCAATGTGAGGGTATTCTGGAGAGAGCCATCGAAGAAGAGGGACAAAATGTTTTAGGCTGGAGAGATGTGCCAGTAGATAGCAGAGTTATAGGTGAAACGGCGAAGGGTACTGAGCCTACCATAAGACAGGTTTTTGTAGAGAATAACTGCAAAGATCAGGAAGAGTTCGAAAGAAAGCTTTACATTATAAGAAGAATTGCTGAAAACGAAGTGATGAAGCTTGTCAAAAGGAGCGCGGAATATTTCTATATCTGTAGTCTTTCAAGCAGGACTATAGTTTATAAGGGACTTCTCTTGGCAGGCCAGATAAAAAGCTATTACGTAGATTTGGATGATATAAACTTTAAAAGCGCCATAGCTGTTGTTCATCAAAGGTACAGTACAAATACATTCCCTACATGGGATTTGGCGCAGCCCTTCAGGTTCCTTGCCCATAATGGTGAGATAAATACGATAATGGGTAACAGGAACTGGATGCATGCCAGGGAGGGTGTTTTAAAATCCGATATTTTCGGTGATGATTTGAAAAAATTATTTCCGATCATAAGGCCAAACGGAAGTGACTCGGCATCCTTGGATAATATGTTTGAGCTTCTCGTGAACGATGGAAGAAGCCTTGCCCATTCTATGATGATGCTGATTCCCGAGGCATGGCATAGAAACATTTCCATGGAGGATTACAAGCGTGCATTTTATGAATATCACGCATCCATGATTGAGCCTTGGGATGGTCCGGCTGCAATAGCTTTTACAGACGGTATACAGGTAGGAGCAACTTTGGATAGAAATGGACTAAGGCCGGCCAGGTTTGCCATAACCAAAAACGGTCTGTGCATACTTGCATCGGAAACCGGAGTGCTTGATTTAAACCCTGAGGAAATAGAGCACAAGGGTAAATTAAAGCCCGGAAGGATGCTTTTAATCGACACCAAAATCGGACAAGTCATTAAGGATGAAGACCTTAAAAAGTCAATATCATTAAGCAGCCCTTACGCAGAAATGATAGAGAAGAATAAAATAGTTTTAGATGATTATCCTGCTGTTCCTGAGGATGTACAAATAAATCCGGAAAGGCTCAAAGAAAAACAGGCGGCATTTGGTTACAGCTTAGAAGATGTAAATATTTTAATAAAAAGTATGGCACGGGATGGTAAGGAGCCGGTAGGTTCCATGGGCAACGACACCCCTCTTGCCGTTCTTTCCAGTAAAAATCAGATGCTTTTTTCATATTTCAAGCAGCTGTTTGCACAGGTTACCAACCCTCCTATAGACCCTATAAGAGAAGAACTTGTTATGTCTCTTGTCAATTTCATAGGACCTCAGGAAAATGTGCTTAACAAGAACTTTTCAGATAACCCCTTTGTGGAAATGGATAGGCCGATTTTGAGCAATATTGAAATGGGAAAAATCAAAAACTTCAAGAATAAGAACTTCAAGACTGCTGTAATCCCTATAACGTTTAAATATGATACAGGGGTTGAGGGTTTTAAACAAGCTCTTGATAAAATATGCTCCAGGGCATCAAAGAGGATTCAGGAAGGCTATAATGTTCTGGTTTTAAGTGATAAGAAAATAGATTCATATGATGTAGCCATTCCAAGCCTTCTTGCCTTATCGGCAGTGCAGCATCATCTTATCAGAGAAAAGACCAGAACCAAGGTGTCCCTAGTGGTCGAAACAGGAGAAGCAAGAGAAATAATGGATTTTGCCCTTTTACTGGGTTATGGAGCTACGGCGGTTAATCCATATCTTGCTTTCGAGACCATTGATGAAATAGTGAAGGAAAAAGAATTAGATAAGATTGCGTCAGAAATTGCCAAAGCAAACTACATCAATTCAGTATGCAAAGGCCTGCTGAAGATATTGTCAAAAATGGGTATCTGTACCTTGGAGAGCTATCACGGAGCCCAGATATTCGAAGCCATAGGTTTATCACAGGAATTTATTGATGAATACTTTGAAGGAACGCCTTCAAGAATAGGTGGTATAGGCATTGATGTCATTGCCAAGGAAACCTTGGACAGACACAGGGATGCATTCAATAATATAAGAAACCCATTAGCTGAGCTTAAGGCCGGCGGACAGTATGCCTGGAGAAAGGACGGAGAAGCTCATCTTTTCAACCCGGAATCAATTTATAAGCTTCAGCATGCTGTAAGAACAGGAAGCTATGAAAAGTATAAAGAATATGCAAAGCTCATAAATGAGCAGGGCGAAACTCTTTATACCATCAGAGGACTGTTCAAGTTTAAGAATAAAAACTCTATATCCATAGATGAAGTAGAACCGGTGAGCGAAATTGTAAAGAGATTTTGTACCGGTGCCATGTCCTTTGGTTCCTTAAGTAAAGAGGTCCATGAAACCATGGCAGTAGCAATGAACAGATTGGGCAGCAGAAGCAACTCCGGTGAAGGCGGAGAAGACAGCGAAAGATATAAGACTGATTCAAATGGAGACAGCAGGAGAAGTGCCATAAAGCAGGTGGCATCAGCTCGTTTTGGTGTAACCACCGAATATCTTATGAATGCCGATGAGCTGCAGATAAAAATGGCACAGGGAGCAAAGCCGGGTGAAGGCGGACAACTGCCGGGTCAAAAGGTTGATATAAACATTGCTAAGGTAAGGCATTCGGTACCGGGCATTGACCTTATTTCACCGCCGCCTCATCATGATATATATTCAATTGAGGATTTGTCACAGCTGATATTTGACTTAAAGAGCGTCAATCCGTCGGCAAGAATAAGCGTTAAGCTGGTGTCTGAAGTAGGTGTTGGCACAGTTGCCGCAGGAGTTGCAAAAGCACATGCAGATATGATTTTAATCAGCGGATATGACGGAGGAACAGGAGCATCGCCTTTGTCTTCCATAAAGCATACGGGTATCCCCTGGGAGCTTGGTTTATCCGAAGCTCATCAGGTTTTGGTTCTGAATAATTTAAGAAGCAGAGTAAGGCTTCAGACAGACGGTCAGTTAAAAACAGGAAGGGATGTAGCCATAGCAGCTTTGCTTGGTGCGGAAGAGTTTGGTTTTGCGACGGGAGCATTGGTTTCCTTAGGATGTACAATGCTTAGAAAATGTCATTTGGGAACCTGTGAAATGGGCATCGCAACCCAGGATCCCGAGCTTAGGAAGAATTTTAAAGGAAAGCCTGAACACCTTATAAACTTCTTTACCTTCATAGCTATGGAAGCCAGAGAAATCATGGCCGAGCTTGGCTTCAGGTCCATGAATGAAATGATAGGAAGAGTTGATAAACTAGAAGCTAATAAGGAAATTAGCCATTGGAAGGCAAAAGACCTTGATTTGTCAGCCATTCTTTATAAACCGGACGTTCCAAAACGCATAAAGACCTATTGCGTGACAAGCCAGGATCACGGACTTAATAAATCCATGGATTACAGGCTTATTCAAGCGGCAAAACATGCCATTGAAGAAGGCAAGCCGGTGAGAGGAAGCTTTGAAATAAGAAATGTAAACAGAACCGTAGGCTCAATGCTAAGCGGTGAAATCGCTGGCAAATACGGACAGGAAGGTCTCCCTGATGATACCATTGTATTTAAATTCAAAGGTTCTGCAGGACAGAGCTTCGGTGCTTTTGCTGTAAAGGGCGTAACCCTTGTACTTGAAGGGGATGCAAATGACTATGTTGGGAAGGGATTATCCGGAGGGAAGCTTATTTTAAAGGTCCCGGAAGGTAGCACCTTTAAGCAGGATGAAAACTTTATAGCAGGAAACACCCTTCTATACGGTGCTACCAGCGGGAAAATGTTTGTAAACGGTATGGTAGGAGAGAGATTTGCAATAAGAAACAGCGGCGTTTCAGCTGTTGTAGAAGGCGTAGGGGACCACTGCTGTGAATATATGACAGGCGGAACCGTTGTTGTAATAGGAAAGACCGGCAAGAATTTTGCAGCCGGAATGAGCGGCGGTATAGCCTATGTATTGGATGAAGAGGGCAACTTTAAAAATAGATACAACGGTGAACTTGTTGAAATAGAAGATGTAACCTGTGAAGAAGATACAGATGAACTTTACAGCCTTATAAAAGAGCATTTTGAGGCAACAGGCAGTGAAAAGGCTAAAAAAATATTGAATGACTGGGATAAATATGTCCTCAAGTTTAAAAAAGTAATTCCCACGGCATACAAGACTTTACTTGCAAAATTAAAGAGTGAAAAAGCTGTGGAAGTTATGAAGGTAGGTGCCTGATATGGGAAAGACAACGGGGTTTAAAGAATACCAAAGGCAGACGCCGGCATTAAGAACGGTGGAGGTTAGAATAAAGGATTACAAGGAAGTATATGAGAAAATGCCTGAAGAGGATTTGATAAATCAGGCAGCCAGATGCATGGATTGCGGCACTCCATTTTGTAATTGGGGATGTCCCATTGGAAACCTGATTCCTGATTTTAATAATCTTGTTTATATGGGGCAGTGGGAGAAGGCATATAAAAGGTTGTCCCTTACAAATCCCTTTCCCGAATTCACAGGCCGTGTATGTCCGGCTCTTTGCGAAGGCTCCTGCACTCTCGGGATAAACAGGGAGTCGGCCACGGTCCATAACGTGGAATTGGCTATCATTGAAAAAGCCTTTGAAGAAGGCTTCGTAAAACCTATCTCCCCGAGGGTGAGGACCGGCAAAAGCGTGGCTGTTGTGGGATCAGGACCGGCAGGATTGACTGCTGCTGTGAAATTAAATTCAATGGGTCATACCATAACTGTCTTTGAAAAAGATGACCAGGTTGGCGGTTTGCTAAGGTATGGCATACCGGATTTTAAACTGGAAAAGCATATCGTTGACAGAAGGGTCAAAATCATGGAAGAAGAAGGCATAACATTTAAAGTCAATACAAATATAGGCGTGGACATAAGCCACGATACTCTAACTTCGGAATTTGACGCTGTTGTCTTAACAGGAGGATCTACAGTTCCTGTAGACATGTCAGTTGAGGGCAGAGATTTAGAAGGAGTCCATTTTGCCCTAGATTATCTTATTGAACAGAATAAAAAAGTGGCGGGAAAGACCATTGACGGTCCGGGAATAGATGCAAAAGGAAAAGTTGTAATAGTAATAGGCGGAGGAGATACTGCTTCCGATTGCATAGGTACTGCCATAAGGCAGGGGGCAAAAGCAGTGCATCAATATATAAGAAAGCCCATGCCTCCTGAAGACAGGGATGAAACCATGCCCTGGCCAACCTATCCAAATACATTGAAAACAACTACTTCTCATGAAGAAGGCTGTATAAGGGAATGGTGCACCATAACCAAGAAAATAGAAGGCAAGGATGGCAATGTAAGCTCTGTCCGCAAGGTAAGGCTTGATTGGGAAAATGTAAACGGCAAATTGGTTTCCAAAGAAGTTCCGGGTACAGAAGAATCTGTAAAAGCAGATATGGTTTTAATCTGCATGGGTTTTGCCCATCCGGAGCATAAAGGAATTGTGGAGGCCCTTCAATTGAAACTGGATCCTAGGGGGAATGTATACACAGATGAAAAATATATGACCTCCCAAAAAGGAGTATTTGCCGCAGGAGACATGAGAACGGGGCAATCCTTGGTAGTCCGTTCGATATATGATGGCAAGATGGCTGCAAAATGCGTGGATGAATACCTTATGAATGATTAAAAATTTAGTTATAAAAACCACCTCGGAAAACCGAGGTGGTTTTGCTATATAGCATATTTGGAAATATCGTCGTTAAATTCTTTGGTAATTTGCTTGAAATGGGATATGTTCTCAAGTATATTTTTAATTTCCTCGGTATAACTGGATACATTTGCGCTGACTTCCTGTGAAGAAGCTGAGTTTTCCTGTGCAATGGCAGCTAAAGATTCTATTCTCTCGCAGACGCTGCTTATCTTCTTTGTTTCACTGCTTAAAAGGTTTATGGTATCTATCATGGTATGTGAAACAAGCTTGATTGATTCTACGGAACTTGCACTGTCCTTCACTACATCATTTAAACGGCTGCTTTCATTGTCGATGATATTGAACTGAAGCTCTATATTTTTTATGAGGTTATCTATCTGCACAACAAATTCCTTAAGGTTGCTGCCAATTTCATCAACAGCGGATTGAGACTGCTCAGCCAGCTTTCTCACTTCTTCAGCTACGACACTGAAGCCTTTTCCGGCTTCTCCGGCGCGGGCAGCTTCGATTGATGCATTTAATGCCAAAAGGTTTGTCTGGTTGGATATTGAAGAGACAATGGATATTATATTTGTTATATCCTTAATTCTTGTCTGAATGACATTTCCATTATCTTTTATCTCCTGGGATTTTTTCAATATTTCAATTAAATTCGACGCTGCACTGTTTACATGACCGAAGCTTGTGTTTATATCCGAAACTGACTTTTCCAACTCTTCCTTATTGATATTTTCTCTGCCAACAACCATTTTTAACTGATTGATATTTTCACTCAGCATGGTCACGGACTTTTCTGTCTCCTGGGCTTGTTCAACGGCACCGTCGGCAACCTGTTCCACAACCTGGGATATTTCTGTTGATGTAGAATTCATTCTGTTAACTATTGTCTCAACGTCGTTTTCAAAATTTGTCATCTCATCCGTAAGGCCTTTAAAACCTACAAAGTCCTTTCTTATGAGCTCTTTATACTCCAGTATTTTTTTATGGAGGCTCTCAAAATAGTCTCCTGTTTTTATATTTAAGGCTTCCTCGTATTTATTTTTAAGAAGGTCCTCTATCTCTTTGGTTATATATTTTTTAGGCTTCAATAGTATCGTTGATGACAGCAATGCACCTAAAAATATCCCTCCTAAGGAAATGATGAAATTAAAGGGCAAATTATTAAACAGCAGGGAAGATGTCGCGATAAAGGGAGATGAAATTAATAAGGTCAATATGGATAATTTCAATTCCACAGATTTAATAAAGCCAAATGAAAGAACTGTATTTACAGGAAATTTTTTAAGATCATAGATATCCTTTTCAAACTTAAGCTTAAGCCGGGTGCTGTCTTCGCTTTTGTCCAGAACTGTAATTTCAATCTTCTCTTTATAATACTCGGAGGAACCCTTGATAAGCCCTTCTAAATAATCGAACATTTTCCTCTTTGACTGATAAAAGAATACAGCCTCCCTCTTTGATATGGGAGTAAGTTTGACAATGGGCGGATTGGCTCCTGGTATTCTTTTTGAGACGATCGCGTGGACGTCGTACATTGACTTTAAAAACTGATATAAATTATCATGCTTGAAAAAGGCAGGAAAGTCCTTTAAAAAAGAATTTACATTATCCTGTCCTATTTGATTCCATACCTCTTTTATTGTAAGCTTTTTTTCATTGGCGATGTAGGAAACCAGTTTAACCGCATCAGCATCGGGAATATCTTCAACGGGGTTGAAAATTCTGTTTTTATCCCAGCCTATGCTATTCATTGCAGAATCTACTATTGCGTGTCCCCAAGTTTTTCTGCAGGTTTTTATCCAGGTTGAAACTACGGTACCTTTCATGAATATTTCCTCCTATAAAGAATAATAGGGATAGTTAATTAATAATATATATCGGCTGAAAATGTCATAAATTTATAGGAGAATTGCGGGTTTACGAAAAAAAGTATGATTTGGACTGAATTCTTTGTTAATTAAAAAATCCGGCTGTCATTGGCCGGATTTTTCAAGAAAAAGCATACCTGTTTTATAAACATCTCCTGCTCCCATGGTTATTATAACATCACCCTCAGCAGTATTATCTTTAAGATAGGTGACGATATCATCAAAGGACTTGATGTATTTTGCATTGACTCCCTGGGATACTATCATATCAGCTAATTTAGAGGAATTAATCTCCCCTGTGTCCAGTTCTCTTGCAGCATATATATCCGTTAATATAAGTTCGTCGGCATCATTAAAGGCACAAGAAAACTCATCCAGCAATTTAATAGTCCTGCTGTAGGTATGGGGCTGAAACACACACCATATTTTTTTATGAGGATAATTTTTTGCAGCCGCCAGGGTTGCTTTAATCTCAGTAGGATGATGGGCATAGTCATCTATTACAACAACGCCGCATTTTTCGCCTATCTTTTCAAATCTTCTGTGGGTTCCGTAAAACTCCAGAAAGCTATTCTGAATGGTTTCGATATCGATGTCGAATATCCTTGCACAAGCAATAGCGCTTAAGCTATTGTATACATTGTGCTTTCCGGGGACGTTAAGCTTAAAAGGGCCAAATAATTGCCCCTTAAAATATGCATCAAAGGATCCGCAGCCCTTTTCGTCGTACTCGATGTTCTTAGCAACCCAGTCAGCGCCTTCGCTGAAACCAAAGGTAATAAGCCTCGCATCTATGGATTGGCAGGCTTTCAACGAATTTTCATCGTCCTTATTTACGATAATATAGCCGTCTTTGGGTACAAGTTTTGCAAATTTAGTAAAAGCATCTATTATGTGATTTATATCCTTGTAATAATCCAGGTGGTCGGAATCTACATTAAGTATTATGCCTACATATGGGTAAAGACTTAAAAAGCTTTCTACGTATTCACAGGCTTCGGTAATAAAATAAGGGCTTTTGCCCGGCCGCACATTTCCGCCTATGGCATCTAATTCTCCGCCTACCATTATTGTTGGGTCTAATTCTGCATTTTTCATTATAATGGATATCAAAGAGGTGGTGGTGGTTTTGCCATGGGTGCCGGAAACAGCCACGCTGTATTTGTATTGCTTCATTATCTGGCCTAAAAACTCAGCCCTGTCAACTATTTTTATACCCTTTGCCTTTCCTTCAATAAGCTCGGGATTATCCCACTTTACCGCTGCTGTATATACTATTAAATCCGCATCTTTAACATTTTGACTATCATGGCCTATATTAATTTTAGCGCCTTTCTTAGCCAGCCTGTCTGTGATGCTTGATTTGTTTGCATCAGAACCTGACACTTTATATCCATGGTGAAGGAGCGTTTCTGCCAATCCGCTCATGCTGATACCGCCGATTCCTATGAAATGAACCTTGAGGTTCTTATCTCTCTCAATGTCAAAATCCATCACTGTATACACTCCTTTTAAAGGTCTATAATTTGATTGGCATAAATGTACTATTAAAGATTATATACCATAATATGCATTTTTAAAACCAGGATATTAAACCATGATTTATCTGACTATTATTATATTCGACAAGGGGTAATGTTGCTAATAAAGAGTTAAAAGCATAGCAGATAAATTGGCATTGAATAAAATATGATATTGATGTAAAATAGTGAATTATAAAGTATGATTTATTAAAAAATGTTCGTTCTTATTTGAAAATAAGGCTGATATACCGGAAAATAATGCAATGAAAGAGTACTTCATGAAATAAAGGAGTGGTCATATGGATAAACTCCATAGAAATGAAAGGATTGGAGCGCTCATAAAGATATTGAGCGATAATCCAAATAAAATTTTTACCCTTAATTATTTTACGGATTTATTCAATGCTGCCAAGTCCACCATAAGTGAGGATATAGTTATCGTAAAAAAGATAATGGAAAAATTCTCTTTCGGTGAAGTTGAAACAATTTCAGGGGCTGCGGGCGGAGTAAAATATACCCCTGTATCAAGCATGAATAATGCTAAAAAATTTGTAAAAGAACTGTGCACAAAGCTTATGAGCCCTGAAAGGATAATACCCGGGGGTTTTATTTATATGACGGATGTTATATATTCACCTGATACCGTTGCCGTAATTGGTGAAATACTTGCTACCCAGTTTGTGAGTTTAGAGCCTGATTATGTGCTTACGGTTGAAACCAAGGGCATACCTGTGGCATTGATGACTGCTAGAGCACTTAACATCCCTCTTTTAATAGTCAGAAGAGACAGCAAGGTTACCGAAGGCTCCACCGTAAGTATAAATTATGTATCCGGCTCAACCCGCCGTATACAAACCATGTCCCTTTCCAAAAGGTCAATAAAGAAAAATACAAAAAGCATATTTATAGATGATTTTATGAAGGCAGGCGGAACGGCCCACGGAATAATAGAGCTTATGAAGGAATTTGAAAATGAAGTTGTCGGAATAGGAGTTCTTATAGAAACTAAAGAACCCCGGCATAAACTGGTAAACAGCTACGTTTCTCTTTTAACTCTTGATGAAGTTGATGAAGAAAAAGGCAAAATAAATATTCAGCCATCAAGATTGTTCATATAAATCATTTAAAATCAATAAAAAAAATTAATTTTATATTAAAAATTAGTTTTTTTTGCAGGAAAAATAAAAAATTTAGAGAAATATACTCTAGAGCAACCGGGAAGGTGGTGAGAGTATGCTAATTACCGATGTAAGAATCAGAAAAATAACTGCTGAGGGGAAAATGAAGGCTATAGTCTCGGTAACCCTTGATAATGAATTTGTCGTTCATGATATCAAGGTTATTGATGGCCAGAACGGACTTTTCATAGCCATGCCCAGCCGCAAGACTCCTGATGGAGAGTTTAAAGATATCGCCCATCCGATTAATACCATCACTCGAGAAAAGATTCAAACTGCCATTCTGAGTGAATATGAAAAAGTAATGTCAGAAGAAGCAAAAGGAGCGTAAAAGGAGTCTATGGAGGGCTCCTTTTTCCTTTGTGCAATTTTATATAAAACTTATTTTCTATAAAATTCTATGTTTATTAATAAAATTACATTGTTAATTTTAATACCATTCCGATAATTTTTCAAGTGTTTTTAAAAATCACGACAAAAATATATAGATAAAATATATACATAATGGATAATATCGAATGCATAGGATTTTTTAGCAGATTTCTTTTGGTTTTAATCAAGCTTTAAAAAATTCTTTTTTTATTTGTAAGGCTTTTGTTTAATAGGGATAAAATCATTGAATTGTTATATCTAATACCATATAATAAATAAGGACAATTTTTAAGAAAATTTTTGTATATAAACACATAAAGAGGTGTTTTTTTTGAAGGATATTTGTGCTGTTATACTTGCTGCAGGCGAAGGTAAAAGAATGAAATCCAAACATTCCAAGGTTACTCACAAGCTTTGCGGGAAGGCTATTATAGAGCATGTAATACATTCGGTAAAAGCTGCTGGAATAGATGATGTTATAGTTGTTGTGGGGCATAAAGCAGATGAGGTTAAAGGCTCAATCAAGGATGATGTCAAATTCGCATTGCAGGATATTCAATTAGGAACAGGCCATGCCGTTATGTGTGCTGAGAGCTTTATAAGCCGCGATTCTTCAGTAACTTTAATTTTGACAGGAGATACTCCCATAATCACAAAGGAAACAATTTCGAATCTTGTAAAATATCATATTGAAAATGAATTTTGTGCAAGCATATTGACAGCCGATTTTGATAATCCCACAGGCTACGGAAGAATTGTCAGGGATATTACAGGCAATGTTCAGAAAATTACAGAGCAAAGGGATGCAAACGAGGAAGAATTAAAGATAAAGGAAATCAACTCCGGTATATATTGTTTTATTTCGGAAAAACTTGTTAATGCATTGAAAAAAATCAGTAATAATAATACACAGGGTGAATATTATCTTACTGACGTAATTGAGATATTAAAATCTGAAAATCAACCAATAGGTGCTTTTAAAACATCAGACAACCATGAGATAATGGGGATCAACTCAAGGCAGCAATTGGCAGAAGCAGTTTTAATGATGAGAAAGCGCAAAATAAATAAGCTTATGGAAGATGGAGTTACTATTGTTGACCCTGATTCTGTCTATATAGATGCCGATGTTTCAATTGGCATGGA
The DNA here is from genome assembly GCF_001317355.1 of Oxobacter pfennigii. Lineage (NCBI taxonomy): Bacteria > Bacillati > Bacillota > Clostridia > Eubacteriales > Clostridiaceae > Oxobacter > Oxobacter pfennigii. Next base: position 87,374 of record NZ_LKET01000051.1, on the reverse strand, counting down.
TACAATTATCTATCCTAATTCCATAATAGAAGGAAAAACCGTGATAGGGGAAGACTGTATTATAGGACCCAATTCACGGATTGTAAACTGTGTTGTACATGATGGAGTTGAAATTAACAATTCGGTAGCATTAGGCAGTGAGATAAAGTCCAATACCCATATAGGGCCCTTTGCTTATATAAGGCCGGAATGCGTTATTGGACAGGATGTTAAAATAGGAGATTTTGTTGAGGTTAAAAAATCGGTTATCGGAGACGGTACTAAAGCATCCCACCTCTCATATATAGGGGATTCTGAAGTGGGTAAAAACGTAAATATAGGGTGCGGGACAGTAACTGTAAATTATGATGGAAGGAATAAACATAAGACTATAATAGGCGACAATGTGTTTGTTGGCTGTAATGCCAACCTTGTTGCGCCTGTAAAAATAAATGATAATTCATATGTTGCAGCCGGTTCTACAATAACCGACGAAGTGCCGGAAGGTGCTTTGGCAATAGCCAGAGAAAAGCAGACAAACAAAGAAGGCTGGGTAGAAAGAAAAGGAGCAGGCAGAAAGTAGCATATGGGGCTGAACATTGTCCCAAACTTTAAAGGAGGATTTCTTAATGATAACCCATGGTAAGAACATTAAAATTTTTACGGCAAATTCAAATCCAGGCCTTGCAAAGGAAATTGCCGATTTACTGGGAGTACCTGTAGGCAATTCAGAGGTTTATAGATTCAGTGATGGAGAAATAGCAATGAATATCAACGAGACGGTGAGAGGTTCCGATGTCTTCATCGTACAATCAACAAACAATCCGGTAAATGACTATCTGATGGAGCTTTTGATTATGATAGATGCATTTAAAAGGGCATCAGCTGGCAGGATTACAGCTGTAATTCCTTATTACGGCTACGCAAGGCAGGACAGAAAGGCAAAAGCAAGGGATCCAATCACGGCTAAACTGGTTGCGGACTTAATAACTACAGCGGGAGCTGACAGAGCGTTAACCATGGATTTACATGCAGCTCAGATACAGGGATATTTCAATATACCAGTGGATCATCTTCTGGGTGTGCCAATTCTTGCAAAATATTATATGTCAAAGAACCTTGATGATATAGTAGTTGTTTCCCCCGACCTTGGAAGTGTGACAAGGGCCAGAAAATTTGCCGACAGGCTTCATGCACCTATTGCCATCATAGACAAGCGGAGGCCAAAGGCTAATGTGGCTGAAATAATGAATATTATAGGTGATGTAAAAGGGAAAACCGCCATTTTAGTAGATGATATGATAGATACAGCCGGAACCATAGTGTTGGGTGCAAAATCATTGAAGGAAATGGGAGCCAAGGAAGTTTTGGCCTGCTGTACTCATGCCGTAATGTCCGGCCCGGCAGTTGAACGGCTTAAGGATTCTGTTATATCAGAGCTGGTAGTTTTAAATACCATAAACCTTCCTGAAGAAAAGAAATTTGACAGGCTTAAGGTATTATCCGTTGCCCCGGTATTTGCAGAAGCTATAAAAAGAATATATGAAGATCTCTCGGTCAGCAAGCTTTTTGAGGATTGATATTTCTTACTGAAACTAATTATATTATTAAAGGGTATGCAAAATGCATACCCTTTAAATTGTCTCTGTAAGATACGTATGCTATGGGTATAGTAAATATATTGTCGTTTTGTAGGAGGTTTTTCTGTATTATTTTGGCAATATATAATAAAGAGTTGTACCATCTACCATTAGATGATAGAATTTTTATGTATAATCAGTGTGGAGGTTTATTGCTGTGAGCTTGATAGATATAATTAATTCCCATGGTAAAAGCAGAAAAAATATTGCAGCACATACCTATAGAGACAGCATCATTACATATGGGGAACTAAAAGAAATGTCGGATTCCCTGGCTGGTTATCTTATTGAAAAGTATGGCTATGATGACACACCTATTATTGTATATGGGCATAAACAGAAGGAGATGCTGGTATGCTTTTTAGCATGTGTAAAAGCAGGACATGCCTACATACCTATTGACAGTTCTCTTCCTTATGAGCGCATTAAAGATATAATCGACAGCTCAGGGGCAAAGATGATTTTTAGTATAGGCGATCTTTTTCATATCCCCCCGGATGTAAGCATTATATATCTGAATGAAATACATGAGCTTATAAATAGATACAGCACTTATCATCCGGAAAAATGCTATGCCGTTAAAGAAGATAATGTATATTACATTATTTATACATCGGGGAGCACAGGAAAACCAAAGGGTGTTCAAATTACGCTTTCAAACCTCAATAGCTTTGTAAAGTGGGGCTTAAGCTTGTTAAGGCAGGTTGAAAACAGTGATCTTATATTTTTGAATCAGGCACCTTTTTCCTTTGATTTATCCATTATGGATTTATATTTGTCTCTTGCATCGGGGTCTACATTGTTCTCTGTTGACAAGGAAATGATTGCAAATCCTAAAGAGCTCTTTTCATACCTTAATAAGTCCCAGGCGGATATTTGGGTGTCAACGCCCTCCTTTGCCGACATGTGCCTTGCTGATAAAAGCTTTAACAGATTCTTAATGCCAAAGCTTAAAGTCATGATGTTTTGCGGCGAGGTATTGAACAACGGCAGTGTGAGAAAAATTCATGAAAGGTTCTGCGGTGTTAAGGTTATAAATACCTATGGGCCTACTGAAGCCACAGTGGCCGTAACATCCGTTGAAATTACAAAGGAAGTTTTGGATGCCTTTGATCCGTTGCCCGTTGGATATGTCAAAAGTGACTGTCATATAATAATAGCTGACAGTGAGGGCAGGGAAGTTGAAATGGGTGAAAAGGGAGAGATAGTAATAGCAGGGGAAAGCGTGAGCATAGGCTATTATAAAAATCCGGAAATTACAGAAAAGGTATTTTTTAAAAGGGCGATTGAGGGAAAAGAATTAAGGTGCTACCGCACAGGAGATGAAGGGTATATAAAGAATAATAACCTTCATTACAGCGGCAGAATAGATTTTCAGGTAAAATTAAACGGCTACAGGATAGAGCTTGAAGATATTGAAAGCAATTTAAGAAAAATAGATTTTATAGAAAATGCAGTGGTGCTTCCAGTTTTGAAGGAGCAAAAAATACAGTACCTGACTGCTGCCGTAGCCTTAAACAGGATGGTAGAAGCGACAGAATTTAAAACGGGGCTTTTAATAAAAAATGAGCTTAAGAAATTTATTCCGGAGTATATGATACCCAGAAAGATAGTGATAAGGGAGTCTCTTCCCATGACTGCAAACGGAAAAATCAACAGGAAGGCTTTAATGGAGGAGATTAAATGATTCCATACAGCGGCTTATATTTTTTCTATATATTATCGATTGCTTTCATACCCTTGATTTTATTGGGGCTTAAAGGAAAACCCATAAAAAAATATGGAATGATTATGAATCTCTTTATGCTTCTTCTCCTCTTCGGAGGATCAAAAATACAGACTGTATGCCTTGTGTTATTTTATTCAGGGCAGCTTGTGCTGATAAGAGGATACATTTATTTAAGACGTAAATATGAATCCATATGGCTTATGAGAATTTTGGTGGCTTTATCCATATTGCCCCTGGTCCTTGTCAAAGCAAGTCCCTATTTTACATCCTGGACAATTGGTTTTTTAGGCATATCCTATGTTACCTTTAAAAGCGTCCAGATGATCATTGAAATTCATGACGGTCTTATCAAGGAATTTAGCATATGGGATTTTACCTATTTTCTGCTATTCTTTCCCTCAATAAGCTCAGGGCCTATAGACAGGTCAAGAAGGTTTATGGAGGATATAAACAAAACCTTTACAAAGGATGAATATAAAAGGTACTTAGATGAGGGCATAAGGAAAATATTTTACGGAGCTGCTTACAAATTTATCTTCTCCGCCCTCATATCGACTTACTGGATGGCTAAAATACCCGAGGCAAAAAGCATATTAAATACAATCAACTATATGTATGCATACAGCTTGTATTTATTTTTCGACTTTGCAGGCTACAGCCTGCTTGCCGTAGGCACCAGCCATATTTTAGGAGTAAATACTCCCGAGAATTTTGATAAACCCTTTATAAGCAAGGATATAAAGGATTTTTGGAACAGGTGGCACATTTCCCTCTCCTTTTGGTTCAGGGATTTTATATACACAAGATTTGTAATGAGAGCTTTGAAGAAAAAATGGTTTAAGAGCAGATATACGGCTTCCTACATAGGGTATATAATCACCATGGGAGTCATGGGTATATGGCATGGCACCGAAATTCACTATATATTGTATGGTCTTTATCATGCATTGCTTATCATATCCACGGATTTTTTTCAGAGAAAAAGCTCCTGGTATAAGAAAAATAAAAATAATGAAGGCTTTAACTATCTCTCAACAGCTGTCACCTTTAACCTGGTGTGCTTTGGGTTTTTGATATTTTCGGGATATCTGTTTTAGGGATACAGGTTAACTTTATAAACGGAGGTAAATAATCATGGAAAATAAAGTACTAAATATGCTGGAAGAAATTTGCGGAACTGATGAAGTTAAAAATGACAGGGATATCAATTTATTTGAGTCCGGGCTTTTAGATTCTCTCGGAATTACCGAGCTTTTAATCCGGATAGAAGAGGAGCTTGGCATTGAGATTGCTCCTACAGATGTGGAAAGAGAAGAAATTGAAACTCCCAATAAGCTAATTGGCTACCTTAACAAGAGGAGATAAAGATGGGCAAAATAACGAGAATAATATGTGCTGTTCTCTGTTTTTGTATAATAGCCGGCATTTTTTTATATTCCATTGATGCTTTTTATGGCAGGAGTATTTCGGGTGTATATTATGACCAGATAGGTGATATATACGGAAGCACTGTGAAAAATCAGGGTATGATCTTACAAAAAAGCTCTGTTAAAAGAGATGATAACCTTCTTATTTTCGGATCTTCAGAATTAGGTTCTATGCAAAAACCCTTTTATCCCGTGGATTTTTTCGCTGCCAAGAAGGATGGCTTTCAGGTCAACCTGATCGGAAGAGGATATTCTCAAAGCATTATACATGCTATAAATATAGGAGCATTAGGTCAGGATATGAAGTCTAAAAAAATGGTATTGATTATATCGCCCCAGTGGTTTACCAAGGCTGGTTTAGGTTCTGAAGAGTTTAATATGAATTTTTCTGAGCTTCAGTTTTATTCCTTTATGTTCAATGATGAAATAGATAAGGAGCTGAAATTATCTGTAGCAAAGAGGATAAGCAGTTTGGCAGGGGGAAATAATGAATTTGGCAATATAAAAGCCTTTGGGACCCTGTATTCAATGGATAATATGTTTTCCAAAGGGCTGCTGACAATTTTAATGCCCTATTACAAATTCAAATATCATCTCCTTTCTATAAAAGACAAAATAAAAAGCAGCCAGCTTTTAAACTTATACAGCGCTAAAGATGAGGTGCTGTTAAAAAGAAGTACGGAGTTTGACTGGGAAGCAGAAAAGAAAAGGGCAGAAGAAGCAGGTATTAAAGAAGCAAGCAACAATGAATTTTCAATAGAAAACAGCTATTATGACACTTATATAAAGAATAAGCTGTCAGATTATAAGAACTCATACATTGGTCAGTCATATCTGGAATCACCGGAATATGAGGATTTAAGGCTTCTTTTTGATATAGTAAAATCTCTGGGGATTGAGCCCTTAATAATAAGCGTGCCCGTTCACGGAGAATGGTATGATTACTGCGGCTTTGATAAAGATGACAGACTAGGTTATTATGAAAAATTAAGGAATCTGGTTTCGGAATATGGCTTTGATATGGCGGATTTCTCCCAGTACGAATATGAGGACTATTTCCTTAAGGACATAATGCATCTTGGCTGGAAAGGGTGGGTGTATGTCAATGAAGCAATTGATAAATTTTATCACGGAAACCAGCAGTAAAATAAGGCATAATACTAATCTTAAGCTTTTACTATATATACTCATAGCACTCGGTACAATTATAATATTTTTATTTTCGGGATCGGATAAAACAAACTATATATACAACCAGTTCTAATAAAAAAGGGGTTGTTTCATAAGTCAAATTTATAAAAAACGGTCTCCACAAGACATATAAAATTAAGCACCTCGCTCCACATAGATTAGGAAACGAGGAGCTTTTGTTCTCACTTTAATCCACTTAAGTGACTAATAACACTGCCTCCTTATTTGTGTATAACTGCCATATTATAAATATTATAAGAATCAGGGCAGAGGAAACTATAAATCCTTTCTGCTATACACATAAATTGATATATTCAGGGATATGAGCATCAGGCCTAGTAAAAGTGCGGCCGCAAAAGCATAAAAGTAAAAGTCCGGATTATTTGTTATAATTAATAAAAGCTTATTTAGCATTGAATTGCCGGTATTTTTATCGGCCAGTGCAATTAAATTGATAGGCCCGAACAGGAAAATCAAGTAAAGCACCATGTTAAGCATCCTCACCTTTATCGCCCCGAATTTAAAGTACATCGGGTAATATATGGAATACATGAGGATAATGCATGCAAAAATCATAAAAATATCATTAATGACCATGTTTTGCAAGGGTATTTGAGGCAGCAGCATTTTTACGAGCATTCCGGCAAAGACGGTCATTATTATGCCGATAAATATAAATACCAGTACCGACATATATTTTGCCAGGACTATATCTTTCCTGGATACCGGCAGGCTGTTCAGTGTAATTTCACAGCCGTTTTTGTCATCATAGGTATTTGAATACATAACAAAGAGGTATGCAATGCCTATGGAACCAAATATATATGCTCCTCTTGATGTGAATGAGTTTGTTATTCCTACTACTGCAAAAAGAGCATACAGCACGGAATACAGAAAGGTTTTCTTTTGTATCAGTATATCCTTAAAAATTAGATTAAGCATTATAATCCTCCTTGTAAGACAAATTTAGAATTCTCTGCTGCGGTACACTTTAATTGATACTATTACGGAAGCCAGCATGATTGACGATAAAAGCAGGACAATGGTTGTTACAAGCAGCCATGCTGTATCTAAATTAAAATAATTAAAAAAACCGGGCATTGCAGCATATCCGAACTCCTCCGCAAGTACCTGGCGTATACCTGATATGAGGGCCGACCCGCCGAAGGTGAGTATATAAAGTATCATATTAAATATCCTTGATTTCACATAGCCGAATTTAAAATATATGGGGAGATAAATTGAAGACATAATTATAATTCCGGCATATATAACAGCAATATCCGTAAGGCTTATCAAACCAATTTTAAGGGGCAGACCTGAAACGTTTAAAATTATACCTGCACATGACATTATCAGCACGGCGATTATTGAGAATGCAAATACCGAGAGATATCTAGAAACAACTATTCCCTTCCTGCTTACAGGAAGGCTGTTTAAAAGCATGTCTGCCCTGTATTTTTCATCATATGCAAAAGCACCGGATAAAAGGATGAATACTACTGCGGCAGAACCCACGATATATGCGCCGTTTCCATGTGTCCCCTGAAAGGAAACAATCATAATGGCCGTTAAAAATAAGATGGTTGGAAGGCTCCTTTTTTGAATAACAATATCCTTAATGATCAGGTTTAACATTATCTTACCCCCTTGACCGTATAGACCATAATATCGTCCAGTGAAGGCTTTTCAATAAGCACATTGTTTTTAAACAGGCTTTTTATTTTTTTTGTATTATTTGTGAGCCCTTCAAATCCAAAAGAACTTTCCCTTATCCCTATGAATTCTTTTTTTATATCACTGTCCAGCAGTTCCTTTCCGCCTTTGACCACACCGTAGGTCTCAAGTATTTTATCCTTTGTTTCCGAAAAGATAATTCTTCCATCATTAATAAATGTTATATAATCTGCGACTTTTTCGAGATCGGTTGTAATATGGGTGGAAAAGAATATTGCCTTGTTTTCATCCTGCATTAATGAATACAGTATATCAAGTATCTCGCTTCTGAATATTGGATCCAGCCCCGATGTCGGTTCATCCATAAGGATTAACTCTGCGCCATGGGATAATGCAAGGGCCAAGGAAAATTTCATCTTCATGCCCTTTGAGAAATCTTTTATCTTCTTTTTGGGGGGTAGGTCAAATTCCTTAAGATACCTCACAAATGCCTTATCATCCCAGCCTTTGTAAAAAGGTGCAATTATATTTTTCATTTCCGTAACTGAGAGTTCATCATAAAAGTGGCTTTCGTCATACACAAAACCTATCCGCTCTTTAATTTCTTTTTCATGGGATATATTATCTAGCCCAAAAATCTCTATTTTTCCGTCATCCTTTTTTATAAGATTCATAATGAGCTTTATTGTCGTGCTTTTTCCTGCTCCGTTTGGTCCGATGAATCCCATTATATATCCTTTTTCCAGGTTGAAGCTTATATCTTGAAGGGTGAAGTCCTTATATTTCTTCCTTAAATTTTTGACTGATAAAATATTGCTCATAATCTTTCCTCCTCATATAAAATACTCAGCATTTTTTTAAGATCATTAAGGCTCAAATTTAAATCCCTGGCTTCGCATACTGCCTGTGCCAGGCTCTCTTCTATCATTTTTAGTCTTTTCTCCCGTATTAATTCCTTGTTCTGGCCGGATATAAAGGAACCTTTCCCTGGCACTGTTTCTATAAAGCCGTCTCTTTCAAGTTCTTCGTATGCTCTTTTAGTCGTAATTACACTTATTTGAAGCTCCTGTGCCAGGCTCCTTATGGAAGGCAGATTATCACCGGCAGAAAGATCTCCCTTAATGATGAGACTTTTAATTTGTCTTTCTATCTGCTCATATATAGCTTCCTGGGATGAATTCGAAATAATAATGTTCATAAGAGTCTCCTCTGTATATACTGTATATAGTGTATATACACAGTATATACTTGCGGATATCTTTTGTCAACATGTCATTCCAATATTCAAATACTTAATGAAAGGTTCTTTAAGCTTGCTCTCCTCATCTTAGAGTGTAATTCCCTGAAAGCCATCAAATAACTTTGCTTTTGATTTTTTAATATTAAAGTATATAATATAAATAAATGTTGCTTACGGAGGTTGAGATATGGAAAATCAAAGTAAAGTACTTCTTGTAGACGATGATAGGAATATATCCGAGCTCATAAAGATGTATCTTGAAAAAGAGGGTTATGAATGCACTCAGGTCTATAACGGCAAAGAAGCCATAGACAATATAGATCAGAATTTTGAACTTATAATACTTGATATAATGCTGCCCATTATAAACGGCTGGGATGTATTGAAAGAAATAAGAAAAAAATACGCTACTCCTGTAATAATGCTGACTGCCAAAGGTGAAACCTTTGACAAGGTATTGGGATTGGAACTGGGAGCCGATGACTATATGGTAAAGCCCTTTGATCCTAAGGAACTATCGGCAAGAGTTAAAGCTGTATTAAGAAGATATAAGTCCTTGGAAGCTGCCAAGGTTTTGAATTTTGACAAACTCATCATAGATATGGACAAATTCCAGATAATCTTGAAGGGAAATATAGTGGAGATGCCTCCGAAGGAATTGGAGCTTTTGTATTTTCTTGCATCTAACCCTAATAAGGTGTATACCAGGGAACAGCTGTTAAATGAGATATGGGGTTATGATTTCGTAGGGGATTCAAGGACCGTTGACGTCCATGTTAAAAGGCTCAGGGAAAAGATTGATACCGATGATGTGAATTGGAGTCTTAAAACTGTATGGGGAGTAGGGTATAAGTTCGAGGTGAAATAATGGCAAAAGACAATGAGAATGCATCTTTTTTTGGAAGGCTCTCGGGTAATTTTAATGTGAAGCTATTAAAAAACAGCCTTTATTCAAAGCTTATTACAGCATATTTTGCAGTTATCTTAATAAGCTTTATACTGCTGGCTGTTCTTTTGTCTTTTTGGTTCGAAAGATATTACTACAAGCAAAGAAGCCAGGCTCTTCTTTCAGAATCGGCTGTATTTAACGGCATGATGGAAGCTTTCTATAAAGGTGAAAAGGATCAGGATAATCTCAACCAGGAATTAAAGTCACTGGAAATATTGTTGAATACAAGAATATGGTTTGTAGACAGGTATACCCTTATCATAGCCAGCTCCAACAAGGATGAAAACGACCAGGTGGGAGTTGTGCTGCAGCAGATAAGCGCCGATGAAATACATCAAGTTTTAAGGGGAAGCACCATTGCAAAGGAGGGGGTATTTGAAGACCAGTTCAACACCCCTACTTTAACCGTTGCATTTCCCTTGATAATAAACGAGCGGATAATAGGTGCAGCGGTTATGAATTCTCCTCTTTATGAAATAAATGAGGCCATGAAAGAGGTATATAATTTTATTTGGGTTTCCGCAATAATAGCGGTTATCATATCCACCTTTATAATATACTACCTTACTCAAAATATAATAATAAGGCCCCTCTATAATATAAACAAAATAGCAAGGGATATATCAAGAGGGGAATTTGAAAAAAGAGTTGCCATATATTCAAAGGATGAAATAGGGGAGCTGGCCGAATCCTTTAATTATATGGCCGACAGCCTTCAGAACTTGGAAGCCATGAGAAGGGAATTTATAGCCAATATATCTCATGAATTGAGATCCCCCATAACATCCATAAGAGGATTCATACAGGGAATATTGGATGGAACTATACCAAAAGACAAACAAAGGGTATATCTTGACATAGCCCTGAATGAATCCAAAAGACTGACAAGACTTATATCTGACATATTGGATCTTTCAAGGCTGGAATCGGGAGAATTCTCATTAAAGCTTGATAATTTTGATATAAATGAAGTCATAAGGATAAATATAATAAGGCTGGAAAATGAAATAGACAATAAAAAATTGAATGTAGATGTGACGCTATATGGCGAAGAGCTTTATGTCATAGGGGATAGGGATAGGATAGGCCAGGTGGTTTCCAATCTTGTTGATAATGCCATAAAATTTACCGGAGAAGGAGGAAAGATAGGCATATCAACCAGGATAGAAGGCAAAAAGGCTCATATAACCATAAGTGACACCGGTGTGGGAATACCCAGCCACGAGTTAAAGCTTATATGGGATAGATTCCATATGGCGGATAAGTCAAGAACCGATAAAAGAGGTACGGGTTTAGGACTTTCAATAGTAAGGCAGATAATTAAACAGCATGACGAGAAAATATGGGTGGAGTCAAAGGAAGGCGAGGGAGCGACTTTTCACTTTACCTTAAAGCTGGCACAAAGTATATAATAATTTTACACTTTGTTCATATATTATTAAAAATACTTACATATAATTGAATTATGGCAAATTATATATTATTGTCGAATAATCGAGGAGTAAAAAATATGGACAATTACATGGATAATGAAAATATGGACAAACTTGAAAGCCAAGACGGTTCTGATATATCTCCTGATCCACATGAGGACGGGGAAGAAGAATTCATAGCAAACCATGAGGAAAGCATTGATGAGTATCCTCTTCAAAGGAACGGAAGCATAAATATACAAAATGTTCCCGTCAGAAAGAGGAGATTTAAAAACTTAGCGCCATTTATAGCATCCATGCTTGTATCTGCAATTTTAGGCGGTATTGCCGGAGGAGCTTTTGTCAATTATATGTTTGATAGGCAGCCCCTGACAACCCCTTTGACATCTTCTATAAATCAGGAAATACCAAAGACGGTAAATTACGAGCCGCCCAGCAGCCTTATTGCAAAGATAGCTGAAGAGGTAGGACCTGCCATTGTAGGTATAAGTACAACGGGGGTGGCGCAAAATATTTTCGGACAGAGCAAGGTGACAGGCACAGGCTCAGGGATAATTTTTGACAGAAAAGGTTATATAATAACCAACCAGCATGTAATAGACGGCGGGAAAGAAGTAACGGTAACCCTTGCCGGGGGAGAAAAAAGCTTTAAAGCCCAGGTTATTGGCTCGGATGCCAGAAGCGACCTTGCCGTACTTAAAATAGAAGCGGATAACCTGCCGACTGCAAAATTGGGTGATTCGGACAAGGTAAGAGTAGGCGACCTTGCAATAGCCATCGGAAATCCTTTAGGTGAGGAATATGCCGGCACCGTGACATCGGGAATAATAAGTGCAACAAACAGGAAAATGAGCATAAACGACGGTGAATATGACAGAAGATATAAACTGATACAGACAGATGCGGCCATAAATCCAGGAAATTCTGGAGGAGCCTTAATAAATGAAAGCGGAGAAGTAATAGGCATAAACACCATAAAATTTATCGATGCGGATGTGGAAGGTATGGGGTTTGCTATCCCTGTAAATGAAGCAAAGCCCATAATCGATGAGCTTATGCAGAACGGATATATATCAAGAGCCCAATTAGGAGTTGTGGTAGTTACCATAACAGAGGATATTGCAAAGGAATATAACCAGCCTGTAGGAGCGGGAATAGAAGAGGTGACAAGCGGCGGTGCGGCTGAAGCTGCCGGCTTTAAGCCAAAGGATATTATAACGGAAGTCAATGGCGTTAAGATTAAAAGCAACGAGGATTTAATATCCGAGCTTGAAAAATACAAACCCGGAAACTCCATAAATGTTACAGTGTGGAGGGAGGGCAAGTACATGACTATAGCCGTTACCCTTGGTGAGCAAAGGAGACAGACAAGCTAAAAGTACTAAAAGCTGTGTAGTTGGAACAATCCAAAGACACAGCTTTTTTTATAGCGCATCTTGTATTTTATATTAAAATTCGTTCTCTATAATGCGATAAATCTATAGAAATTTCACTGTGTTTTTATTCCGGATGATTCAAATCAAAAAAGTTTTAAAATAAATATGTAGAATAAATAAGCTAAATGTCATTGGGAATTTTTTACAATTGAACATCCTTGTAATATAATATTTTTAAGTTTCATAAGCTAATATTTTAATTACAAAGGTGGAATTGAGGATGAAGGAAATTAAAAAGGCTTTAGCAATTCTTAAAAGTGCAGTATTCATATTATTTTTAGCTATATCAGTTATTTTAACTGCATCTATTGTAAATTCTAAAAATGAGTTTTCCACACCAAGAATAGGCCCCATATACCTTTTATCATCGGAATATGCAGTTGACGGCAATGCCGGGAAAATCATAGTTATACATGATACCGGGACAGAAAACTCAAAAGAAAATTATATTGCGGCCTATACCCATTCCGGTGGAATAGCATTTAAAAATGTGGAAGGTTATAAAAGTAATTTGATTTTGATGGAGGGAGATCCCGGAGGCTTCAACATAATAGGAAGAAGGATTATGACTATACCTTATTTAGGGTACCTCTTAAACTTTGCGTCTACCCAATTGGGGCTGGCAGCCATCATGTTTGCTGATTTACTTATAGTCTTAAGTTTTGTATCCTTACCCTTAATGGATATTTTTAAAAATTCCAGCAAGCATAAAAAAGCTATAATAAGAAAAAGAAAAAGAAGAAATGAAAGGTATATGGAAGAAGGCAGATTAAGGAAAAGAAGCGCAGTGGTATAAAGCCACTGCTTTTTTAGATGGGCTGTAACTTGCACTTTATAGAAATATAAAAAAATAGTATTATATATATGAACTTAGAAGGAATATTTGAAATATCTATAGATTTACGGCTTTGATGAATTTAGCTTAACTTAAGGCAAGGAGAGATATTAATGTACATTATAGCGGGATTAGGAAACCCGGGTAAAGATTATGAGAATACAAGACATAATGCAGGCTTTGATGTATTGGATTATCTGGCATACAAGAATAATATCAATATAACTAAATCCAAGTTTAAGGCGTTGTGTGGCGAAGGTTTTATTGAAAATAACAAGGTTCTTTTGATAAAACCCCAGACATATATGAATGCCAGCGGTGAAAGTCTGTTTGATGCAATAAACTTTTATAATGAAGAAATTAAAAACTTAATTGTGGTATATGATGATACAAGTATACCCTTAGGAAGACTCAGAATAAGACCTTCAGGAAGTGACGGAGGTCATAACGGAATGAAATCCATTATATATATGCTGGAGGATGATGCTTTCCCCCGGGTGAGGGTAGGTATAGGCGCTCCTAAATATAATATGATAGACTATGTGCTGGGAAGGTTTTCGAAGGAAGAGAGAATGATTATAGACGACGTAATTAAGATATGTGCCGACTCCATTTATGAAATCATAAATTTTGGTGTGCAGGAGTCCATGAACAAGTACAACAGCTATAAACATCCCTCCCTTATTGAGGATGAAGAATAAATATTTTGAAGTATCATTGAATAAGGTATAATGATTTGTGTTAAGAATATCTGATATAAATAATTCTAATCTCTAAAACCTAAGGACTTAAGTCCTTGGGTTAATGTTGTATTGCCGCAAGGATAGGAAGTGTTTAAATGCTGGGTTTAATAAAACCTTTTGAAGAGATAAATGAATACAAAAGCCTTCTTTTAAATATCAGAAAGAATGCAGGGCCAGTGGCCGTTTACGGACTTTCGGAGTCTCAGAGAAGCCATATGGCGTATTCCCTGTTCCATAATATAAAAAGGCCTTTGATATTCATTACTTATAATGATCTGGAAGCTAAAAAGGTTTACGAGGATTTATTGCTATTTACCGATAATGTATGCTTTCTGCCTTCCAAGGAGGTTCTGCTTTACGATGTGGATGCAATAAGCAGGGATATTGTAAGTGAAAGACTAAAGGTTATTAAAGATCTTATTAATAATGACCATTTGATTGTTGTGACTTCCGTTGATAATATAGCCAAGAAATATGTTAATCCCAATATCTTTAAAAAATACACTTTAGAGCTTAATGTGGGGGATACCATCGATCTGATGGACCTTACGGAAACCTTCATAATTTCAGGCTATGAAAGAGTGGACATAGTGGAAGGAAAAGGCCAGTTCAGCATAAGAGGAGGTATAATAGACTTTTATTCTTTGACAAATAAAGCTCCATACAGAATAGAGCTTTTTGATGATGAGATAGATTCCATAAGGGAGTTTGATATCTTAACTCAAAGATCTACAGACAAGGTTGATTGTGCACAAATTTTCCCTGCAAGGGAGACCATTATTGAAAAAGATGCTGTAAATCTTGCCGTTGAAAAAATAAACCGTGAATATGAAAAAAGGGTTTCGGTTAAAAGAAGTAAAAAAGAAAGGGAATACGATGACCGTATCAAAGAAAAAGTAAAGCATGTTTTAGAAAAGCTTAAGGAGGCAATTTATTTTGAAGGCATAGACAGTTTCCTGCCCTATTTTTATAATAGGTTTTTTAGCATATTCAATTATTTTAAATTAACGCCTCTGGTAGTTGTTGATGAGCCTTCAAGGGTATTGCAGAGAATGAACATTCTGTCCTTTGAGTTCCAGGAATTATTCGAGAATCTTTTATCAAAGGGCGAAGTGCTGCCTTCCCAGGGAGAGCTTTTATACACCAAGGAAGATGCATTGGGCATGTTAAATGAATATGGAGTTGTGACACTTAATGTTTTGCCTAAACTGACTGAGGAGTTCAATCCCGTATGTGGTATAAGCTTTACTGCCGTCACCATGCATCCTTTTCACGGACAGATAGAAATTCTCATTGAAAATTTAGAGAAATGGAAAAGGCAAAAATACAAAACAGTCATTCTCTCCGGTACCCCTGCAAAAGGACAAAGATTGGTCGAAACATTAAAGGAAAAGGGTATTGAATCGGTATATTATGATGTTCTCCCGGAAAATTTGGTGGAAGGCCAGATTATGATAACCAGAGGAGCATTAAACAGGGGCTTTGAATATCCGATTATGAGCCTGGCAGTAATATCCGACCGGGAAATTTTCGGGGAAGCAAAGCATAAGAGAAGGGCAGTTATAAAAAAGGGTGTATCCCAAATAAAAAGTTTTACCGACCTTAAGTTAGGAGACTATGTAGTCCATGTCAACCATGGCATAGGCTCTTTTCAAGGCGTAAAGCAGCTGGTTGTGGAAGGCATTAAAAAGGATTACCTGGATTTGAGGTATGCTTCCGGCGATAAGCTGTATGTTCCCGTAGATCAGCTCGACATGGTGCAGAAATATATCGGAGCGGAAGGAAAGCCACCAAAGATACACAAATTAGGCGGGACCGATTGGGTAAAAGCAAAGGCAAGAGTAAAGGAATCCATTAAAGCCATGGCCGATGATTTAGTCAAGCTCTATGCTCTAAGACAGGAGGTAATAGGCCATTCCTTTCCCAAGGATACTCCGTGGCAGAAGCAGTTTGAAGAGGAATTTCCCTATGAAGAAACTCCCGACCAGCTGACGGCAATTGAGGATATAAAGAAAGACATGGAAAGGTCTAAACCCATGGACAGGCTCTTATGCGGGGATGTGGGCTATGGAAAAACCGAGGTGGCAATACGTGCTGCATTTAAGGCTGTCATGGATGGAAAGCAGGTGGCCTTTTTAGTGCCTACAACAATCTTAGCAGAGCAGCATTATAATAATTTCGTCGAAAGGTTTACCGACTTTCCTGTAAAAATCGATATGATAAGCAGATTCAGAACCCCGGCCCAGCAGAAAAAGACCCTTCTGGCATTAAAGGAAGGGAGGGTTGACATGCTTGTGGGCACTCACAGGCTGCTGCAAAAGGATGTTAAATTTAGAGATTTGGGACTTTTAATAGTGGATGAGGAGCAAAGGTTCGGAGTCACACACAAAGAGGCCATAAAGTCCTTGAAAAAAAACGTGGATGTATTGACCTTATCGGCCACTCCTATTCCTCGAACACTCCATATGTCTCTCTTAGGAGTAAGGGATATGAGTGTAATTGAAACTCCTCCCGAAGAGCGGTATCCCATTCAGACCTATGTGGTGGAATACAATGAACAGCTGATTCGGGATGCCATAGTAAGGGAATTGACAAGGGGTGGCCAGACATACTTCGTATATAACAGAGTGGAAACCATAAGGGATATGTATGCAAAATTAAGCGTACTGGTTCCAGAGGCAAAAATAGCCATAGGGCATGGGCAGATGAGCGAGCATGAGCTTGAAAATGTCATGATAAGCTTTTTAAAAGGTGAATATGACGTCTTGCTGAGCACCACTATTATAGAGACAGGTCTTGATATTCCAAATGTAAATACACTGATAGTCTATGATTCTGACAGGATGGGACTATCCCAGCTTTATCAGCTGAGGGGCAGAGTAGGAAGGTCCAACAGGCTGGCCTTTGCTTATTTCACCTATAAGAGGGATAAAATTTTAGCCGAGGTGGCAGAAAAAAGGCTGCGGGCAATAAAAGAATTCACAGAGTTAGGGTCCGGCTTTAAAATAGCAATGAGGGATTTGGAAATAAGAGGAGCAGGGAACCTGTTAGGCCCCGAACAGCACGGACACATGGATACAGTGGGCTATGACATGTACTGCAGATTATTGGAAGAAGCCATTCACGAAGTCAAGGGCGAAAACGTAAAACAATCCGTGGAAACCTCTATTGATTTGAGTATTAATGCCTATATTGACAGTTCCTTTATTGGGGATGAGACACAAAAGATAGAAATTTACAAGAGAATAGCATCCATAAGGGATTTAAAGGATATGTACGATATACAGGAAGAGGTGGAGGACAGGTTCGGGAATATCCCCGAATCTTTAGATAATCTTTTAAGGATTGCATATATAAAAGCCCTGGCATCCAATGGAGGGATAGTAAATATTAATCAGAAGGGAAATATAATTAACATATATTTCGGCAATGGGGACTCATTAAAGCCTGAGGTGGTAATGAAGCTTATAGAAAGCTACGGCAAACTGATAACTTTTAATGCCACAAAGGCTCCGTATTTTACAGTAAGGCTGACGGATATGAAGAATTCAGATATTCTGGCCCTCTTAAAGGATATACTGGAAGTCATTAATAGTTTGCAGTAACAGGATAATTTGTATTATAATATATTGTAGTTTTGTTAAAGATATAAATACTTGTATGAAATAGCGTGATGCTTTGAAGAGCAAAGGAAAGAGGGATTATATTGAATCGATTAAAGAATAAAGTAATATCTATGGCTTTGATTTTTAGCTTAGGAATTTCCGCCTCAGGGTGCGGTCTTATAGAAAAAAGTCCGGAAGCCATAGCAAAACAAAGGGTTGCAAAGATAGGAGATGAATATATAACAAGAGGCGAACTGGATGAGATGTTCACTCCCATGCTGGAACAACTTAAAGCTAGCCCCCAATATGGCGCTGATTATCTTGAAAGTGCCGAAGGCAAAGAACTTTTAAAGTCTCAAAAGACGGAGACTTTGGATGGAATGATTGAGCAGAAGCTTTTTGAGCAAAAGTCAAAGGAATTGAATCTCTTTAAGGATGAAAATGAGATAAGTGAAGGAATAAAAACAAGCAGGGATAACCTGGTTACAGCATACGGCTCTGAGGAAGAGCTCAATAAAAAATTGGAAGAAGCCAAGATTTCCAATGAATTATTCGATAAAATATTAAGAGGTCAGGTTATATCCCAGAAGGTTACCGAGCATATCATAAAGGATGTTACCGTTTCTGATGAGGCAGTTCAAAAATATTACGATGAAAACAAGGCTTCAATGACAGAGCAGCCCAATACCATGAATGTATCCCACATACTTTTAAAGACTGAAGAAGATGCAAAGGCTGTAAAACAAAGGCTTTTAAACGGTGAAGATTTTGCAACCGTGGCAAAGGAAAAGTCGACTGAAGAAGCAGCGCAGCAAACGGGCGGAGACTTAGGAGAGATAATGTATAACGACCCAAATTACGATCAGGACTTTGTAAAAGCCGCCATGGCCCTTAAAGAGGGTGAAATCAGCGATCCGGTTTTAACTCAGTTTGGATACCATATAATAAAAGTAACTAAGAAAACAGAATATCCCATCCAGGAATTCGATGCCGTCAAAGACAGCATTAAATATCAGCTGGTTTATGATGAACAGTATAAAGTATACAGCGATGCCTTGTCAGAATGGAGAGAAAAAGCCGGAGTAGAAGTATATGAAGATAAAATAGTATAATCGACGAATAAACAGGTTAATACCTGTTTATTTTTTTGCTTTGGTTCTAGTATATTTTTAGTATCTTTGAAAAAAATAAAGATAAGCTTATAAAATTTAGATTATTTTTAAAGCGGTTTACAGAATATGAATAAAATGTATATCGCGGTAGAATAATAAAATTACAAAGCTTATATATAGGTCAAAGGAGGGACAGTAATGAAGGCTACAGGCATTGTTAGAAGAATAGATGACCTAGGAAGGGTTGTAATTCCAAAAGAGATAAGGCGAACACTTAGAATACGAGAAGGTGATCCTCTTGAGATATTTACCGACCGAGAAGGAGGGGTAATTCTCAAGAAATATTCCCCCATCGGAGAATTAAGTGATTTTGCTAAAGAATATGCAGAATCATTGCAGCAATCCATAGGCCATACAGTATGTATTTCTGATAAAGACACTATTATTGCAGTGACAGGTGCTCCTAAAAAAGAGTACATGGAGAAAAGAGTCAGCGAAGACATAGAAAGGGTTATGGAAGAGAGGAGAACTATACTTAGAAAAGGCAAGAATGAAGGAAAGGGCTTTGCCGTATCTTCAGACGAAGAAGACGGGTCTAAGTATTCTGCACAGGTTATAGCGCCTATCATAGCAGAAGGAGATCCTATAGGCGCCGTAATTATATTTTCAAAAGATGCTGAGGTTATGATGGGCGATCTGGAAAGCAAATTAGCAGAGACGGCAGCAGGTTTCCTGGGAAAACAGATGGAACAATAGTTTAAAAAGCAGCATAGCTGCTTTTTTTCTTTTGTTGTCATAAAGTATGTAATGATGGAATAGCATTTTTTGAAAAGGGTTTTTTGGGGGGATGAAAGCATGTCAAAAAAACAAAGTTTCATCACAGGGGCTTTGGTTCTTGGGGTTTCGGGAGTAGCTGCAAAAGCTCTGGGTATATTCTTCAGATGGCCGGTTACCATGTTAATCGGAGATGAAGGCATAGGAATTTATCAGCTTTCTTATCCTATTTATATGTTTATAATAGGTATAATGTCGGGTTTTCCTGTCGCGATATCCAGCATGGTATCTCAAAGGGTGGCGGTAGGAAACAGGTTTGGAGCTTACAGGGTGTTTAGGATATCCCTTTATATACTGGCCTTATTGGGTTTTTTTTCGTCACTCATTCTGTATTTCGGTGCTCCTCACATTATAAGAGCCCTCCGTTGGGGGAAGGAGGCCTATTATTCTCTGGCAGCTGTGGCTTTTGCCCCTGCCTTTGTAGCAATAATGAACTGCTACAGGGGATATTTTCAAGGGCTTCAGATGATGACACTGCCTGCTATATCCCAAATAGTAGAACAATTAGGAAGAGTAGTGATAGGAGTCAGCCTTACATATTACTTTCTTCCCTTGGGAGTGGGTTTTGGTGCTGCAGGTGCATCCTTAGGTGCCGGTGCCGGTGCAATATTAGGTTGTAGCATACTGATATTCGGATTTTTAAGGGATAAAAATGATCTTATTCCATCGGAAAAAAACAGCAAGGAAAGTGTTGTAAAAGTAATAAAGATTATATTATTTACTGCTTTTCCCATATCTCTGGGGATGACGGTGAATTCCGTCATGTCCCTTATAGATTCCATTGTGGTTCCGGGGCAGCTGCTTTCTGCCGGCTTCAGCAGCAAGATAGCTACAGAGCTTTACGGACAGCTGGCAGGAAAGGCCCATGTGCTTATAAATGTGCCTTTGACTTTATCTACGGCATTGAGTATATCACTGGTGCCTGCCATATCTGAAGTGAGGGCGCTAAAGAGCTTTGAGAGAGTCAAAAAAAGGTCGGAAAGCGCTTTTAAAGCTGCTGTTATTTTGGGGCTTCCGTCCACAGTAGGCTTATTCTTGCTGTCAGATCCCGTTCTTCATCTTGTTTTTCCAGGAAAAAGTGAAGGCGCTTTAATACTTCAAATATTATCAGCCAGTATCATTTTCATAATAATAGCTCAGACCATGGTAAGCATACTTCAGGGCTGCGGAAAAGTGTTCACCCCCGTTAAAAATATCGCCTTAGGCTCGCTGATAAAATTTATTGTATGTTACATATTAACGGGCATGCCGGCAATAAACATAAAGGGTGCCGCCATTTCATCAGTTATCGGACATATGGTTGCAGCCCTTTTAAGCTATAGAGATGCCGCCAAGTGCGCATATTTCTCCTTTGACATAGATAAAATGCTCTTAAGGCCAATGCTCTCGGCCATTGTTATGGGGATAGGAGTTTATTTTACATACCATAAATTCATAGCATACACCGGCAGTAATGGTTTATCTACCATAACATCAGTAATAATTGGTATAATAGTATATATAATCATGATAGTATTGACGGGATGTGTATCCTTGAAGGATATTGTAAATTATATAAAGGAAAGGAAACAAAGGAAATAGAGAGGGGAATACAGATGGGTAATATTACAATAGTAGGATTGGGGCCGGGCTCTTTTGATGACCTTACCTTAAGAGCGGTTAGGGAAATGGAGAATGCCAAGGCCATGTTTTTAAGGACCA
This sequence comes from Oxobacter pfennigii, assembly GCF_001317355.1. Lineage (NCBI taxonomy): Bacteria > Bacillati > Bacillota > Clostridia > Eubacteriales > Clostridiaceae > Oxobacter > Oxobacter pfennigii. The sequence continues at coordinate 65,843 of NZ_LKET01000051.1, read as the reverse complement.
GGAAACATCCTACAGTAGAATATATTGAAAAATTAGGTCTTATTTTTAAAAGCTTTGATGAAGAATATGATACTCTTTCTACCTTCGAAGATGTCTATATGAATATAGCTCAAAAAATAATAGAAGCGGCAAGAATAGAAGATGTGGTATATGCCGTTCCCGGACACCCACTGGTTGCTGAGGACACGGTACAGCGCATATTAAAAATTTCGGAGGATGAGGGGATAAAGGTTTCCATTGTAAGTTCCGTAAGCTTTATTGATGCGGTGATAGGTTCTTTATCCATTGACCCCATTGAAGGCCTCAAAGTATTGGATGGCCTTCAGATAAAGGAGCAAAAATTAGATACGGCGTCACACAACATAATTACTCAGGTATATAACAGAAGAGTGGCCTCAGATGTAAAGCTTAAGCTTATGGAACAATATGAGGATGAAACCCAAGTGATACTTATAAAAGCAGCGGGTGTTCCAGGGCTAGAGCGGATAGAGCCTATGCCTTTATATGAAATAGACAGGGCGGAATGGGTGGACTATCTAACAAGTCTTTATGTTCCTCCCATAAATAAGAAAAAAAGATATGAATTTGAGGATTTGATATCTGTAATGGAAAGGCTCAGAGGGGAGGATGGCTGCCCCTGGGATAAAGAGCAGACTCATGAATCCTTAAAGCAGTACCTTATTGAAGAAAGCTATGAAGTCTTAGAAGCCATCGATGAGGGGGATATAGATAAATTCTGCGAGGAATTGGGAGACGTCTTATTACAGGTTGTTTTTCATGCCAGCATAGCCATGGATAGGGGAGATTTTGACATAACGGATGTGACAGACAGGATTACAGATAAGATGATAAAAAGGCATACACATATATTCGGCAGTGATATATGCGATACTCCCGATCAAGTGGTGGATAACTGGGAAGAGATTAAGAAGAAAGAGCAGGGTTTTAATACAGTAACTGATACCCTAAGGCATGTACCTAAAAATCTGCCCGCCTTAATGAGAAGCTACAAGGTTCAGGATAAAGCCGCAAGAGTGGGCTTTGACTGGGATAGTGTCGAAGGGGCCTTACTTAAGGTAAATGAAGAAATTCGGGAGTTTCTTGATGTATATAAATCAGAAAATTATGGTAAGATAGAAGAAGAGCTTGGAGATCTGCTTTTTGCTGTTGTCAATGTATGTCGGTTCCAAAATGTGATGCCGGAATTCGCCCTTAACGGGACGACGGAGAAGTTTATTAAGAGGTTTAGCTACATAGAAAGGGAAGCAATTTCTCAAGGTAAAAAAATGGAGAAAATGACCTTAGAGGAGATGGATGCGCTGTGGAATGCGGCTAAAATGAATAATTTTTTAAAAAGTGATAAAAACTAATGGTTAAAAAGAAGGATTTTTCAAGTTTATGAAGAATATGCTATTCTGTAGTTGAATGTACTTCAACCAACGTATTTTAGGAGGGAAAACGATGAACAAAGCTGATTTAATCACAAGTATAGCTGAAAAAAGTGGATTAACCAAAAAAGATGCTGAAAAAGCTCTAAAAGCTCTTATAGACAGTGTAGAGGAAGCATTGGAAAAAGGTGAAAAAATCCAGTTAGTTGGATTCGGAACATTTGAGGTAAGAACAAGGGGAGAAAGAAAAGGCAGAAATCCAAGGACAATGGAAGAAATAGCTATTCCGGCTTCAAAAGTTCCAGTATTTAAAGCAGGTAAGGAATTCAAAGATAGGGTAAATAAATAGTTTGATAAAAAATCAGGTTTAGGCCTGATTTTTTATTAATGATGCGCTTTGGCGCAGTCTAATGTTAAGGAGGATGACATGAGACTGGACAAATATCTTAAAGTATCCAGAATAATAAAAAGAAGAACTGTAGCAAAGGAAGCCTGCGATACTGGCCGGGTATCCATTAACGGAAAAGTCGCAAAGCCGGGTACGGAAGTAAATGTAAATGATATAATCGAAATACGGTTTGGGAACAGGATGCTGAAGGCAGAAATACTTGATGTAGCTGAAAACGTAAAAAAAGAAGGAGCAGCGGCCATGTACAGAGTAGTGGAGGGTGAAGACACTTTTTAAGTGTCTCTTTTTTATGTCCATTAATTGAAAAATGGGACTTAGGTTACTTTTATCATAATTAATAAATTTCTTTCATATAATTCAATAGATTATTTCCGGGAGGTCAACTCAGATGGATGAAAGAAATAGAGTGAAACCAGAATTAAAGCCCCAGAGTTCGAGGATTTTAAAGGGAGACAGAAAACATAGCTATTCTTTAGAAAACAGAGAAAAAATGGTGCTTTCAGGAGTACTTAATGTTGAAAGTTTCAATGAAGGAGAAATAATGTTAGAAACAGAATTAGGCATGCTCTCCATAAAGGGATCGGCATTGCATATGAGCAAGCTCAATTTAGAAACAGGGGATTTGCTTATTAACGGCAGCATCGATTCATGTGTCTATAGTGAAAAGCAGGATTTTAAAACCAAAGGAGCGGGAATTTTAAGCAAATTATTCAAGTAGCCTTAACTTTAGGAGGACTTTTAGATGATATCCACAGTTGAAGCTCAGTTTACATCTTTAATAATTTCTGTTTTTGCCGGGCTTTCCGTAGGAATTTTATTTGACATATACAGGACTATTAATTATTATGCCAGGCCATCAAAAGCCTTTCTTTATTTTATGGACTTGCTGTTTTGGGTTGTGACTGCCAGTGTAGTTTTTATAATACTTCTTAACGCGGATTTTGCAGATCTTCGAATATATACTTTCTTTGGGATGACTTTAGGCATAGTGGTATATATCAAGCTTTTTTCTTCATACATATTAAAATTTTTTAGATTTCTTATATATTCAATTTCCAAGCTTATAAGGATACTCATAATTACCATAAAGCTGCCATTCAAGCTTTTATACAGCGTAGCCTGGGGACCTATGAACTATATAGGGACATCCCTTATCGTTGCCTGCAAAAACATATATGCTTATGCATTCAGAATCATTAAAAAGATAAATACTAAAAAATAGAGAAATCGTGAAGGAATTTATGTAGATATATAGAATTTAACAATGTAACAAACTTCACGAGGGATGGATATTATGAAGAAGAGAAGATTTAAAGTCAGATTTGTAATGATTTTAGCCATAATATGTTATTTCGGATACATACTCTTTGATCAACAGGCTATGATGGTAAAGTATAAAAAAGAAATAGAGCAATTAAATGCTGAAAAGATGAGTATTGAGGAAACCAATGCCAATCTTCAGGATGAGATAGATTTTGCCCAGACCAAGGAATATAAAGAGCGAATGGCAAGGGAGAAAATGGGCCTTATTATGCCCGGAGAAAAAACTTACGTTATCAAGGAGGAGTGATGTTTACAGACGGACTGATGTGCACTGTTTGTGAACAGCTTGACACTATTTTTAGGTTATTATATAATTACATCATTAATGAAGATATTTTTTATGTTTTTAAGGAGGAATTCTTTCTTTATGACCCTGAAGGTAGGTAGTATCGTAGAGGGAACTGTTGTAAACATTACAAATTTCGGAGCATTTATCGAGCTCATTGGCGGAAAAACAGGTCTTGTGCATATTTCAGAGGTTTCCAACACCTTTGTCAAGGATATACGCAATTTCTTGAAGGAAAGAGACAAGGTAAAGGTAAAAGTGATTTCCGTAGAAGATGATGGTAAAGTAAGTCTCTCTATTAAACAAGCGCAGGATAAAAATGATAAAAAATCTTTAAGGCCTATAGAAATTGATTGGGATAAGGAAAGAAGCAAATCAATTCCTCTGTCCTTCGAGGATAGGCTGTCAAAGTTTATGAAAGACAGCGAAGAGCGTTTCCAGGATATCAAAAAGAATCAGGATGCCAAAAGAGGCGGAGGTTATAGCAGGAGAGGTTCATCATATTAAAATAAGCGCAATAGGCATTTCACAAACGGTGAAGTGCTTTAGTTTTTTGGAGGGAAATAAATGTTACTCGGAGCAATGGATATCGGAACTAATTCAACCAGGCTTCTTATAGCCGATGTAGATGGGGAAGTAAAAAGAATAGAAAAGCATACTATCATAACGAGATTGGGCAAAATGGTGGACCAAAGCAAACGTTTAGGTCAAGAGGGCATTGATAAAAATATAAATGCCCTATTAAGGTTTAAGGAGTTATGCTTATCTTATGGCATAAGAGATGTATATGCTATTGCCACCAGTGCCGTAAGAGATGCGTCGAACAGGTATGAATTTATCAGCGCCGTAAAGAGAGAGACGGGCATTGATATAGAAGTAATATCTGGTGAGAAAGAAGCACAGTTGGGTTTTTTAGGGGCCTCCTCCGTAGTCAAAGAAGGCTATTGTCTTATATGCGACATAGGGGGAGGGAGTACGGAGCTGATACTAGGATTGGATGGCAAGGTAATTAAAGGGCAAAGTATTGATATAGGTTCCGTAAGGATAACTGAAAGATTTTCAGGTCTGAATACATCGGAAGATAACATAAAAAATGCCTATGAATATATAAAAGCCATCGTCAATAGCGCGGTAGATGATATTAAAACAATTAAAAACATAAGTCTCGTAGGTATAGGAGGCACCGTAACAACCCTTGCAGCCATAGATATGGGACTGACAACATACGATATAGACAGGGTACATGAGTATAAGCTTAATAAGAATAGGGTCGATGCCATTTTTTCGCGATTTATAAGCTTAAGTCTGGAGGAAAGATATAATATTCCAGGTCTTCAAAGAGAAAGAGCCGATGTAATACCCATGGGTACTTTGATACTTAAAACAGTCATGGAAGTAACTAATTTATACTCAATTACAGTGAGCGAAAAGGACAATCTTGACGGATTGCTTATTGATAGGTGCATTTAGTGGATATATGTGGAATAACTAGCATAAAAAATATGTGATAATTACTATTGACGATGGTAAGCATATATACTATAATAGATTTTGTCGCAAGAACAAATAGACGTGCCGGAGTGGCGGAACAGGCAGACGCACAGGACTTAAAATCCTGCGATCTTTACCGATCGTACCGGTTCGATTCCGGTCTCCGGCACCAAACATAAATATACGGCTTTGAACGGTTTTGAATCGATCTAAGCCGTATATTTATGTTTTCAGATAAGTACCACCTTCAGCAATTTCATCTTTGATATTTATGAATTATGCCATAATATGCAATGTCTTTAGCTGCAATCATGCCGCTTTGCAGTGCCCCCTGAAGCCATCCGTTTTTCGGTGAAGTGTGTTCTCCGGCGAAAAACACTCTGTTTCCATATTCGGGGATTGTAGATATATATAAAAAGTCTCGTTGCTGACCCGGAAGGAAAAACTGGAATGCACCGAAGAAATACGGCTCACTGGACCAGTTAATGGTCTTGAATCCGGAAACTATTTTATTAAAGTCTAAAGACCACCGCGGCAGCCCGTGGACCTTTTCAACTTTGTTCCTCAGATAAAGATATTTTTCCATCGGTAAAAAGTTGCCCAGAGAATCAGCGTCCTGTCCTATATTATATGAAGCTATAAGCACACCCGGCTCACCGGGAGAACAGCCGGGGCTGCTTTGCGAGCAGAGCGCATGGTCCTGGGGGTATATAATCATCTGAATTATTTCATCGGTATAAGAGGAACCTCTGTAAATGCCCAATCTCTCCCAGAACCGTTCCCTGCAGAGGAAAAGTGTTCTCTGGGCATCCTGATAATACACCTGCTTAATTGCCTGCATCTTCCTAGGAGTAAAGACCGGGGAAATATCCATTGGCCTTAGTGTCGGATAAGGTGCCGCACAAAGAACATAATCAAAATCTTCGAAAATATCTTCTGGAACAGTTGTGCGCATGTACCGTATAGCTACTTTTCCATTTGAGGCCGATTTAAAAATTCCGGTTACAATAAATCCACCCTTCCAATTGACACTCCCTAGAGCATCCTGTGGTATGCCCGGATATTCTGAAGGATTTGGAGATGTCAGTGAATTATAAAATGCCAGAGGAAGATTCAGCATCCCTCCGGATATCCTGTATGGATTCATATAATCCAGCGAATATTCACTATGCAGCTCAGCTGCATAACTGTTGTCCAGTAATGCCCCTACGGTAGGCATGACGCTTGTAATCATATTAACTGCGTCAAGGCTCAAACCATATTGCTGCATAGCCTGGCGGATACTGATATCCTGCAGGGCCTCCAACCTATAATCATACCTTGGTAATGTCATGAGCAGTTGTTTTCTCACTTCAGGGGGCAGATTGGACAGGTAGTGTTTTGTAACCTGATCATATAGCTCCGGCCATTGAGTATTAGTTTCCTCAACGGTTAAATTGAAGAGAGGATAAATTTGATGGCGTACATTTTGCCCTTTATTATCAGCCCTTACTCTTACTTCCCTAACATATATAAAACTATTGGAGTTCTCTGAAATTATCGGTAATGTATCCAATTTGAAGAGGTTGATGTAGTGCCATACTGTTTCATGGGATGCAGGTATTCTTCCTGCTCCGAGTTCCCCGTACAGCTTTTTTCCGTTATCAAAATAATAAGTGTATATCCTTCCGCCGACCCTTTCAGTTATGGGTTCAAAGACGGTAATATCAAAGCCGAGTTTCCGCAGTTCAAAGGCGGCGGCCATGCCTGCAAGACCACCACCGATTATACCTACTTTGATGGCCTTAAATTCTCCAGGACTTATAGAACGGGTTATATCTTGAGGTGGGCGTAAGAGCCCTACAATGTTTTCGTAATCCTCGGGCCTTCCGGCTTCAACGAGGGAGTTGTAAATAATTTTATGTCTTTGTTCATCTGTTGGATTTTTAGGCAAAGGAACTGGCTGAGGGCCATTTGTAGGAGTTGAATGCATATAAAAGGCTCCTGAATAAAAATAATACTGATATTTTATTATATTACCGGTATCATGCAAGCATGATAACTTATGGTATCCATTAAAAAGATGATTGAACATTTGCCATATGCCTTTGACTAATTCTATTTTAGCGGAGTCACTTTTGATGTTTACGGATTATAGAATAGCAGGCAACGTCATTTGCAGCGGACATGCCGGTTTGCAGCGCTCCCTGTATCCATGCATTTTTAGTGGAAACTTGCTCACCTGCAAAAAATACTCTGTTATTGAATTCGGGAACTGATGATGGATATAAAAGCTCAGTCTTCAGTCCCGGTAAGAGCGCCCGGAAAGCGCCTTTTGCATAGTATTCCTGGAACCAGTCTACTGTTTTATGATCCAGTACAATGCTTTCCAAATATTTTTCCGGGAGCCCATGAACCCGCTCTACATCTTCACGGACAAATCTATATCGGCTGGAGACGTGGGCATGGCCCAATCTAATGGCATCCTGGCCAACATTATATGATGCTGTCAGCACACCTGGTTCAGAAAAACTATTGGCGCTATTTTGCATATTGGGAGTATGGTCTTGAGGATATGATATTATTTGACTGATTCCATCGGTGTAAGATGAACCTCCAAAAATACCCTGCTTTTCCCAGAACCTTTCCTTACAGAGGAAAAGGGTCTTTTGGGCATCGAGATTAACCACATTCTTTATAGCCTCCATTTTTCCTTCGCTAAACTGAGGCTGGATATCCACCAGCCTTAATTGGGACATAGTGATAGCACAAATAACATAGTCAAAGGTTTCAAATGAATCTTCATAATGAGTATAGGAAGGGAAAGCCCTGTGTTTAACAACAACCTTTCCGTCGGTGCCTGACTTGTAAAGGCCATAGACCGCATGCCCTCTTTTCCAGGTTATCCTTCCAAGGGCGCTTTGGGGTATTCCGGGGTATTCCGGAGGGTTGGGTGAAGATAGGGAACTATAAAATGCCAGCGGGAGATTTGCCATTCCCCCATCTATGCGGTACAGGTTAAAATAATCCATAGTATAGTCATCATTTAAGGTTCCTTCGAAGCTATTGTCAATTGTGGACCCTGTAATGGGCATAACGCTTGTAATCAGATTTATAGCAGCGCTGCTCAGTCCATATAAGTTTAATGCCTGGCGGATACTCATGTTAATGATATTTTCAAAACGTACATCGTATCTCGGCAATATCATAAGAAACTGCTTTCTTATTTCAGGGGTCAGATTTGACAGATAATATCTGGAAACCTTATAATAAAGTTCTGGCCAAGGGGTGTTTGCTTCCTTTGAAGGTAAGTTAAACAATGGATAGATACTATGGAATATATTTTGCCCCTCAAGGTCGTTCCTCACCCTTATATTTCTCACATAGGTAAAGGTATTGGGGTCTGCATTAATGTAAGGTATGGTATTTAATTTAAAAAGATTGATATAGTGCCATGTAGTTTCGTGGGATATAGGTATTCTGGTGGCGCCAAATTCTCCATACAATCGTTTTTCCTTATCAAAATAGTAAGTGTATACTCTTCCTCCAATCCGATCGGCAACAGGGTCAAAAATGGTAATATCATATCCAAGCTTCCGGAGTTCAAATGCAGCAGACATACCTGCAAGGCCGGCCCCTATAATACCTACCTTTCTGCCTTTGAATTCTCCGGGATTTGCATAGCGTGTTATATCCTGAGATGGGGACAAAAGGCCTATGATATTTGTATAATCATCATTCCTGCCGGCTTTATTAAGGGATGTTCTCAGCATATCATGTCTTTGTTCATCAGTGGGGTTATTAGGGTTAGGTGCGGGGGTTTCAGGTAGAATCTTTGGATATTGGTACATATGTAAAAACTCCATAAAAGTACTGACATTCTATTATACTGACAAATCTGAATAAATATGAAAATTCCGTAAAAGAACACTTAATTGCTGTCTTATAGTTTAAAGAACCACACATAAAATTTTCTCGAAGCAAAAAACGTTATATATAAGGTAATCCAGGTTAAATACCATGACCAATGTATATACTTAATAAGATTTGTGTATTTTTCAATAAATATCTCAATTACAGTTATTGCCGTACAATAATATAAATAATATATGAATTGTTTTAGCAAAGTTTTCTTTCCAGGATAGTGAAGGTTGAAAACAACACAAATTACAGGATAAACAAAATATTCAAATGTAAAACTTGTTTTATTTGCATATTTGAATATTTCAACCGGATATTCAATCAAATCGTATTCTACAACCAATAACCCCAATATCCATGTCATCAATTGTTTAAAGAGAAAAATTAGCCAAGCATGGCGGATTCTATTTTCTGGGACAAAAAATAATAACATCAATGAAGCTATAATCCATGAAGATGCTAATATAATTGACTCTTTGCCCATATTACTATGTCATCTCCTGATAAAGCGCTAGGGTGAAATTACTTACTAGGTTGATCAGTTTAAACCACCTGTTTCCTGCAATAGAGAGTATCCTCTGTACTGCTCTGTAATGTGTAAAACTCTACGATGGTTTTGTCTAATTCCTGGCTTATTTCCAATACTAAGGGATTGTCTAAATTTCCATTGCTTATGAGAGAATTTAATTGACGCTTTAGAATATCTACTTTTTCAGCAATTGTAATCATATCGTCAATTCCTTTCATCCATCTTTCAGGAAATAGTAAAACCATTATACCCTGTAAATCCTTAAGCACCGGTTGACTTAGGAAAGATATTGTCTTTATATACCCAGCTCAGCTACTTCAACAGAAGCTGCCCTTTCATGCTTACTACTCTGTTTTTCTTCTCTTTAGCTTTATATAATGCTTGGTCTGCCATAGCTACAAACTTATCCATATCCATATCAATTTCCGTACAGGTAATACCGATGCAAATTGTAACTTTACAGGGAAAACTATGATTTTCAACTACACTCCTTATACGTTCAGCATATGCTTTTGCCCCTTCACAGTCAGTATCAGGCAGTATGATCGCAAATTCCTCACCGCCCCATCTTACAACAATGTCTTTCGCCCTTGCGTGTGTCTTGAAAATGCTTGCAAGCTCTGCTAAAACCCTGTCACCTTCAACGTGTCCATAAGTATCGTTAATATTTTTAAAATTGTCCACGTCAATAACTGCAAGAGATACAGATGATTTAACCTTTTTCAAGCGTCCCATTTCATGTGCAAGCCTGTTGTAAAAATAACGCCTGTTCTTTAAGCCCGTTAATGAGTCGCTGTTGGAGCGGTCATGCAGCTTTTTAATTAACAGTCCGAACATCAACCCTGAAAGTGTCTGAGTGAATATGACAGTTGCCCATAACAACAAGTCTGCGTCTGGCGGCAAGTATTTAACGGCCATGTAAATAAATAAACTAAAAATAAAGCCTGATGCCGATATAATAGCAGGGGCTGATTTGTAGAAACACCATCTCATCCATGGCACCCCACTTTATACATTTTTGGCTTTCCAATTACTACAAGTATAAGGAAAAGTTTTGCAAAAGTCAACGGTTATAACCGTCATAAAAGTTAAATTGTCCATTATGACTGGTTGCACCGATAGCATAAACAGGATAATTTTTCTTGTAAGGGGTGACAAAAATGAATGACATTGTAAAATTAGTAGGTGAAAGAATACGTAATTTACGGAATGAACGAAACTGGAGTCAGGAAGAACTGGCACATAGGGCAAATATGCACCGTTCCCATTTAGGGGAAATTGAGCGTGGTGAAACAAGTGTGACTGTTGAAAGTATAGCTAAGATCGCGGGCGCTTTTGAAATGACCCTTGAGGAGGTCTTCAAACATTTGCAGCCTTCCTTTGAAAACAAGGATAACACCACATTGACCCTTTTAATGAACAGGATCAATAATTTAAGTACTGACAATCAAAAGACCATGCTTGATCTTATAGACCTTCTTCAGCATTGGAAAGCATAGTATTCTATTCAAAAGGGCCTGTATACTCAAGATGTAGGTCTTTTTAATGCTGTAGATACTGTCTGCCTACATGTACGGGGGAGGCCACTCATATTATGCATGGAATAAGTTCAGAATGCACATGATATTTATAAGAGTCCTTGGATGGACCGATTAAATGCGTTAAAGGCAGCTGATAAAACGGCAAAATTTACTTTAAAAAAATTTCCTAAAGACCTTGAAAGTGCATGAATATGATGCTATACTATTTCTTGTCGTAACTTAGGATGCATTATAAATTAATCTATAAAAAAGTTTTTATCGCGGGGTAGAGCAGTTTGGTAGCTCGTCGGGCTCATAACCCGGAGGCCGTGGGTTCAAATCCCTCCCCCGCAACCATTTGTGGCGGCGTAGCTTAGTTGGCTAGAGCATTCGGTTCATACCCGAAGGGTCGTAGGTTCGAGTCCCACCGCCGCTACCAGAAAAAAGCAGTGAAATCCATTGATTTCACTGCTTTTTTCAATTATATTCGTCCTTGCGTATCAATTATATTCGCTGGGTGAATGATATCATGATATCGCCTGCGGCAATAATATCTGCTGCCGACGCTGATTTACCCCATATATTCATATATCGCCCATGGGATTTTGTCAATGGCTGATGTGTTCAAATAATAATAGATATAGTTGCCGCTTCGCTCCTTATACAGGACTCCTGCTTCATAAAGCAGCTTCAAATGTTTTGATACGCATGCCTCGGTGAGCTTTAATTCGGCTGCAAGGCTCTGGGTCGTCTCTCTTTGTTTAAAAATCCTCCTTAGAATTTTCAGCCTTGTTTCATCGGAAAGCGCTTTTACGACGCGGAGTAAATCCCTCGGTACCGATTCCTCACCTTTATTCAGGTGCATCCTGATTGTAAACTGCACCATATCCTGTTCATAATCCATGAGTAAATGAGGATCGATATAGGAGCTTATTCGCACCACAATTCTGCTGAAACTGGTAAAAGGTACCGTGAACAGTTTGTATTTATGAAATAAAAAGGCATCATTAGTAATTTCAATCCGATTATGCAGCTTTGCTATATATTTCAATATGCCTGAATGCCTGCATTGTTCCGATTCTCGCCGGAGATTCCTTACAAGTAAGGGTTCAACATAACGGATTTCTTTTTCAAAGCAGGTAAAGTAATATTCTTTCAATACGCCGGTTATCTTACTTTTCACTTTCTCATCGGTGCACTCGGTTATGTTGTTGTATTTGGCATAAGCTTCGTGGAAGCTGGTCAAGGGCAAGTCCTCCAGGAAGTTTATTGCAGCTATAATGTTGAAATCATCGCATGCTTCATAACAGTTACAAAGATCCATAATAACGCACCATTCTTCTGTTTTCCCGCCCAATTCCACAATATCGGTTTTAAGCTTCGATGGCATGCGGGAAAGCAGCAGCTGTGCCCATTCCAGGCGTTCTAAATGATGCTCAGTTTTACAAGAACATGAAGGCTGCACAGCATTTCAAAAAGAGGGGAGTATGTAAAATCAATATGCCAATTGTTTTCATTAACTGAATTAACGATCATTCTGCCACCTGCTTCGTTTTTTACCATTATATCATGAACTTTATCGTGTAAATTCATATGAAATGGATGCTGCAAGTATTAATTATGGTATACTAAAAAAGCGACATGTTTCCGGTCTTTTTTGCATGCCTTTCTCCCAGCAGCAAACATACGCCCGAAATAAGAAATAATACCAGAATAATGCATGTGCTGGTTCCAATGAAAGTCCTTAAATCATAAATACTCTCGCTATTTAAAAAGACACCGCGCATGGCTTCAACGGCATAAGTCAGTGGGAATATCAGGCTGATCATTTTTGCCCACAGCGGAAAAAGCACAGTAGGTATTTTCACACCTGAAAAAATCTCCATTGGTTCTTCCAAAATTGTAAAAAGAAAGCCTGTATCCCTTGAGAACAGGAATAATGAATTTAAAAATAGTCCCCAACTAACTGCCATCAGCATCATCAAAGCAGCTGCAGCTAAAGCTGCCGGAATATTTAAGTTCAAATCATGCTGCTTAAGAAACAATATACCTCCTGCAAAAACTGCCATCACCCAAACGCTTTCAAAAACCGACGACAGCGCGTTGCCCAGGATGATACTCATCCGGTTGACAGGTGTGAGATAAATCAGTTCCAGCGTACCCGACTCCCTTTCAAATGAAAAAAACCATGCCGATTGAACCAGAGATCTGAAAAAACTCATACATAAATAACCAATTAATATAAACAAAATAAGGTTTTCTTCGTTTAAATAAGGTATTTGGGCATTTTCAATGGAGAAGGGCTTAAAACTATAATATGCCGAAACAAAGCTTATAAGCGGCCAAAGGGACAAGGGCACATAAATCATTTTGCTGTGGAAGTAATTCTTGTGCTGCTTGATGGCTTCCGCAGTTACCGATTTAAGAAATCTTTTCATTGTTCCATGCCCCCTTCGAAAGCTTAATGATGGCATCTTCAAGCTTTGGGGCCTCTTCATACAGCTGTTTTATTACCAGCTTATGCTGTATGCACGCAGCAGACACACAGCCTGCCATGTCCTGAGACGATGTAATTATATAGCTGCCCTGTACTTGATTCATCTTAACCTCGGCACCTGGATCCAAAGTCCGACAGGCCTTGCTTATAAGCTGAAGGGCATCATCTTTCTCTGTATCCAATTTCAGCATCAATGTTTTGGTGCTCATTCCGTATCGGGCAAGTTCACTTGTAGTCCCTTCAGCCAACACAAATCCATTGTTTAAAATATATACATAATCACACAGCTCTTCAATTTCAGCCATATAATGAGAGGTTAAAAGGATTCCTTTACATTCAGTTTCAGCTATATTTTTTACATGAGTTCTTAACTCTCTGGAAATAACAGAATCCAAACCCAGCGTGGGCTCGTCCATAAAAATGTAATCCGGGTCGTTAATAAGCCCCCTTGCTATTTGGAGCCGCTGCTTCATGCCCTTTGAATAATTTTCCACAGGTATGTCCTGTTTTTCTTCAATCCCAACCAATTTCATCAAATAATCGATGCGCTTGTTTAAAAGCTTATTATCTATTCCATATAACTGCCCGAAATACCATAGGTTTTCCTTTCCCGTTAAACGCCAGTAAAGCATCCTCTCACCCCCGCCACCATATTGATTTTCTTTTTTACTTCCATAGGATTTTTGACGGCATCGATGCCATCTACCGAAATAGTTCCAGAGGTAGGTAAAAGCAATGTTGATAGCATTTTTATACTCGTCGTCTTACCGGCGCCGTTTACACCCAACAACCCGACGATTTTACCTCTTTTAAGCTCCATGTTCAGCTCCTTTACGGCTTCAATGGTGGTTTTTTCCGACTTTAAAAAGCCTTTCCTTATTTTGGTTTCATAAGTCTTTTTCAGATTTTCAGCAATAATCATTCTTTTGACTCCTATCCGTGTATTTTTTCCAGAGCTATCAATTCTATTTTCCGTAACAACTGAAAACCGATGAGGGTATAAAACGTGCTAATCGAAACCAGATAAAGCAACCGTTCAAATTGCATTTCAATACTGTTGCCCAGCAATACAGCATTACGAATTAGGATAACGGCATCTGTCACCGGAATCAGTTTCGCAATACATTGGGCCCAATCTGGAAGGTATTGGATAGGAAAGGTAATGCCGCATAAAAGAAAGATCAAGGCAAACAGTGTGTTTTGAGAGATATAGGTATCACGGGAATATAACATTACACAGGCTAACAGTATGGAAATCGAGAAGAAAGCATACAGGCTGACAATAAAGGAGAATAAGAAAGATAGTAAGTTGAAATTAGAAAACCGCAGTCCGAAAGGGATGCTTAAAAGCACCATGATCAAAACTTCGCCGCTGGTTGTCAGGACCTGCTGAAGCATATTTCCTAAAAAGTATTGAACTCGCTTAAAGGGTGCCATCATGAGGCTTTCCAATGTGCCTTCCCGTAACTCAGTAATCAGGCTCCTGCTGACATTCAGAGCGGTTCTGACGACATATAAATATACTGCTGTTCCAACGATAACAAAGCTCATATAATCGGTTGTTCCTGTAAGATTAGCAAAGCTGACTTTGGTATTGCCTCTAAAAAAGAGATGGTACATAAAAAATGTGTAAATGGCCGTATAAAGTCCCGTAAGGAGGTTCCCCACAAAGAAATGCTTGGGGTATGCCCTGAGCTGGATAATGAAATTCCGCTTGAAGGTTGCGGTGAGTACTGCTAAATCCATAAAAAACCCCTTTCTGATTAACTGATTAGTTAATTACTTAGTGCTTTGCTTTAAGGCAGCAACATTATAAGCAGAGAAGGGGTGGGTGTCAATATGGTTGTATAATCCATTCATTATCCTCACAAAAAAATCCGATGTAATTGTTACAAAGCTTGTATTTACAGGCTTTTTTATCACTTTATCTTTATAGTGATTGCTTTTTAAAAAGCCTCTATAGCGACAAACAAAAGGTGTCTATAATCTTTTAAAAACAATTTAAGTCTTTTCCATAGGCAGTATCACCAAAATATTCCTTAAGAAAGTGTTTTCTCATCCTTAATTAATCATAAACACAAGTCGAATTAGACAGATGTTTTTGTCAATCTATAATTATACGTCGCATGATTATTGAATATTCCGCTTATATTATTACAAATTATCCCAAAACGCCGTGCTATAATAGCCTTACCTAAAAAACCAAGAGGAAAAGGATTGGGGTGGTACAATGGTTGAAAAGGCATTAAATGCCGTGGAGCAAAATTCATACAATGTAAAACACGGCAGGCAGTATTTAATGGGCCGAATAAAGGAAATAGCTCTGGAAGGAACATTTATGCTTTCCGTTATGGGATTCATAATAGGAAGGGCATCAATATTAAATATGCTGTCCCCCTTCGGAGTAGCCTTTATAGTTTCAGTTGCATTAATTGCCGGTAATAAAAATGTTGCTGTAATAGGGACAAGCATTATTGCCGGAATAATGACCAGGGAGGTGGGATATGAAACCATACAGTCAATAGTAAGCATAATGCTTAGCTTTGTGGCTATTAAATTGCTGGGCTATAAAGACAGGGTCAATACATTAAAGGCAGGGGTTGTTGCTTTCACAATCAATTTTGCAGTATCCTTGCTCATGAACTTATTGACTAACGGTACATTTATATTATATGACACCTTAATGGGGTTATTTAATTCCACAATAATTATGGCTCTTGTATACATATATAATTTTGCACTTCCCATAATCATGGATAAAAAGAGCCGAAAAGTCCTTTCCAACGAAGAAATGATTTGTATAGCCATATTGTGTGCCATTTTAATATCAGGGTTATCAGACATTTATATAATGGGAGTTTCCTTTAAAGTCGTGATGTCTGTTTTGATAGTTATTTTGGCTGCTTATGGTCAGGGGGTAGGGGTGGGCGCGGCAATCGGAACTACGGTGGGGCTAATAACATGCATATCGGCTGATCAGGTGCCGGTTATAATAGGAACATATGCATTTTGCGGCCTTCTTTCAGGATTGTTTAAGGATACCGGCAAAGTCGGAGTTGCATTAGGCTTTATAATGGCCGATTTGATAATTTTGTTCTATTTAGGAGGAGAGCAGTGGATTATAGGGTATAAGGAACTGGCCTCAGGAATAATACTCTTCATTCTTCTGCCTTCATCAATAGTAGAAAAATTCATCCCGTTTATGGATGCATCGGCAAAAAGCCGTTTGGAACAACAATCCTACATAAAGAGAATGAGAGACCTTGTGAAATTTAAAATTTCTAGAATGAACGATGCGATAATTGAGCTCTCCAAAGCTATGGAGGAAAATGAAAGCAGCGAGAAAATCAGGCAGAACAGCGAAATGAACTCTCTGGTAAGTTCTATAGTTGATAAGACCTGTGCAGACTGTGATGCAAGAAATATATGCTGGAACAGGGATTTCTACAGGACCTATCAGAACATATTTGATATGCTGGATGTGGTTTCGGCAGACGGAAAGGTGGATTTTGAGAACGCTCCCGAGGAGTTAAAGAAAAAATGTTTAAGGCTGGGACAATTGGTTAAAACAACGAACTATATGTTCGATATATATAAAATGAATTACAAGTGGAGATTGAAGGCAAGAGAAGGCAGAAAAGTTGTAGGCGAGCAGCTTGTGGGTGTATCCAAAGTATTGAATGATTTATCAGAAGAAATAAGGCAGGATATGTATTTCCACAAGGATGTCGAAGAAGAGCTGGCAGTAGCTCTTGACAAGGAAGGCCTCCAGTTTAATGACATTGTAGTTATGAAGGACAATGCAAACAAATATCAGGTTAACCTTTATAAAAAAGCATGTTTGGGAAGGAGGGAGTGTATAAAGGACATAAGTCCTGCAGTCTCAAAGGTGCTTAAAAAGAAAATGAGAAGAGATAAGACCTCCTGTATTATTAATGAGGGAAGCAATGTTTGTTATTTCAAGCTTGTGGAAGCAGTGAAATATCAGATATCCACCGGAATGGCAAGAGAAATCAAAGATAAAGGGGGAATATCCGGAGATAATTATTCATTTATAGAGCTTGATGACGGAAAGTATATGATGGCTTTAAGCGACGGTATGGGGACGGGTCCCACGGCGGCAGTGGAGAGCAACTGCGCAATAACTCTGCTGGAAAAATATCTTGAAGCAGGTTTTGATAAATCTACCGCTTTAAAAGCCATAAATACTGCCATATCTCTAAAGTCTCTGGATGAAGATTATGCCACCGTTGATTTAGCCATTGCCGATTTATATACCGGCCAGGTGGAAATTATCAAGATAGGGGCTGCATCTACTTATATAAAAAGAACCGATGGTTCTATTGAGAGGATCAACTCTACCAGCCTGCCAATAGGGATATTAAGCAGCGTGGATATGGAGTCGCAAACTACAAAACTGTCTCATGGAGATTTGATAATAATGGTCACAGACGGCGTTGAGCAGTCCTTGGGTGACGAATATGGGCCTGTTTCGGCCATAGAATCCATTGAGAGCAGAAATCCGCAGCAGTTTGCGGAGGAATTGCTTAATATTGCAAAGAACAGGTCAGGCAACGATATAAAGGATGATATGACAGTGCTTGTATCAAAAATATGGGAGGTTATGTGAGAAAATATTGACGTCAAAGCTTAATGTGTAAACTTATATAATTGAATAATTTTTTAATATTTGAGCTTCTGAAGAAAAAACTTCGGAGGCTTTTTTATTGATAGCCTGTTTAAGTTTCTTAACTGCTTATACCGAATAGATTATAATTATTAAGGATAAAATCCACATAAGAACATGTTTACAAGTCGGTCATTAAAATATATTATATTTTTAGATTAAGGGTTATATTTTGTAAAAGGCATGGTATTCATATGCTTAAAGGCGTTCTTAAAACAATTGAAAAATATAATATGCTAAATAAAGGCGACAGGATAGTTGCGGCTGTATCGGGAGGTCCGGATTCCATGGCCCTCCTTCATATATTGTATACATTAAAGGATAAATATAATTTATATATTCATGGCGCCCACTTAAACCATATGTTAAGAGGCGAAGAAGCCGACCAAGATTGCGAGTATGTGAAGGAATTTTGCCGCAAGCGCTCCATACCTCTTAGTATAGGCTTTGAGGATGTTGAATTAATGGCAAAAAAACAGGGTATTTCTCTTGAAGAAGCAGGCAGGGTAGCCAGATACAAGCTATTTGATGATGTGGCAAAGGAAATAAAAGCTTCAAAAATTGCATTGGCTCATAATATGAATGATCAGGCTGAAACTGTATTTATGAGGATTATGAGAGGTACGGGATTAGATGGTTTAGGAGGAATCAAGCCCGTAAGGGATGGAATATTTATAAGGCCTCTTTTGTTTACTTTAAGAGAGGACATAGAAAAATATTGCCGGGAGCATGACATAAATCCAAGAACTGACAGTACAAATTTAGAACCCCTATATCTTCGGAATAAGCTGAGGCTTCAGTTAATACCATATATAAGAGAAAACTACAGCAGCAATATAGAGTCCCTCATAAGCTCCATGGCAGAGCTTTTAAGAGAGGACAGTGAGTTTTTAGAAGAGCATGTCAAAAATATATATAATGAAATATGCACTCAAAATGAGGGAAAGGTATCTATAAATATAGACAGCCTTAAAGAACAGCATTCTTCAGTTAAAAAAAGGATCATAAGAAAGGCAATTGAAAATGTAAAAGGAAATCTCAATGCCATAGAAAGCAAGCATATTGAACTTCTGCTTTCGATTATACATAATGGGATGACAGGGGCGGCCGTAGAACTTCCCGGCGGAATTAAAGGCATCATAAGCTATAAACTTTTAAATATTATAAAATATACAGGAGAAACTAATATAAAGTTCCGCTATGAGATCAACATTCCGGGATTAACACGTATAGATGAAACCGGGGATATAATGGAAGCTCAGACTGAGGAATATAAACTCTCCTTGCATAATGAGAAGGACTATTTAAAATATTTTGATTATGATAAAATAAAAGAAAATTTGGTTCTGCGCACCCGGGAAGAGGGGGATTTCATTACACCGGCAGGCATGAAGGGAACAAAAAAGCTTAAGGAATTCTTCATAGACCAAAAGATTCCGAGAGATATAAGGGACAGAATACCTGTCGTAGCCTGGGGAAAAGAGATAATCTGGGTGGTAGGATACAGAGTAAGTGAAAATTATAAAATAACAAAAAAGACTGAAAATGTATTAAGACTTGAGTTTAAGCAATGTAGGGGGAGATAAAATGATACGCGATGTACAGGAAATACTATTATCCAAGGAACAGATACAGGAGAGGGTAAAGGAATTAGGAGAACAAATCACGAAGGAATACGCGGGTAAGGAACCCATGTTAATCGGTGTACTTAAAGGTTCGGTGCCCTTTATGGCAGATTTAATAAAGGAGATATCAGTACCCTGCACCATTGATTTTATGGCGGTTTCAAGCTATGGTGCATCCACTCAATCTTCGGGTATTGTAAGAATTTTAAAGGATCTTGACTCAAATATTAAAAATAAAGATATCATAATTGTAGAAGATATAATAGACACAGGGTATACCTTGAAGTATTTGATTGAAAACCTTATGTCAAGAAAGCCTGCAAGCATAAAGGTATGCTGTCTTCTTGACAAACCTGACAGGAGAAAGGTGGCGCTGGATATTAATTATAGGGGCTTTACCATTCCTGACGCCTTTGTGGTGGGATATGGCCTTGATTATGCGGAAAAATACAGGAATCTTCCCTATATAGGAATACTCAAAAGGGAAGTATATCAAACGCCTTAAGTATTATTGTAATTGAATTACTGTTATGCTAGAATTAGGTGTAAAACAAACTGCAATTGGAAAGGGGGCTAGACATGAGGAAAATGTTTAGAAGCGCCAGTTTATGGATTTTAATAATATTAATAGTATTTCTTGCCGCGAATGTGTTAGGCGGCAATAATAAACCACAATCAGAAATGACAAAAGGCGAAGTAATTGCTTATGTTAAGCAAAATCAGGTAGAAAAGCTTGATATATATGAAACCAAGGTTACAGGTACTCTGAAATCCGGAGAAGAATTTAATGTTCTTGTGCTGGATGGCAGGGATTTTTATAAAGAAGTTCAGGAAATCAAAGCCCAATACAATATACCCGATAGCGCACTTAAGGTTGCGGAATTCCCGACCCAGCCGCTGCCTTTCTGGGTTTCTATGCTGCCTACAGCCATTCTGGTGGTACTTATAGTTGCATTCTGGTTTATATTCCTTCAGCAATCTCAGGGAGGAAACGGAGGACGGGGAGTGATGTCTTTCGGAAAAAGCAGAGCCAGAATGGTGACCAGTGACAAGAAGAGGGTTACCTTTGATGACGTAGCCGGTGCAGATGAAGAAAAAGGTGAATTGGAAGAAATCGTTGATTTCTTAAAGCAGCCCAGAAGATATATAGAGTTGGGTGCCAGAATACCAAAGGGAGTTCTTTTGGTAGGACCTCCCGGAACAGGTAAAACCCTTTTGGCCAAAGCTGTTGCAGGCGAAGCAGGAGTTCCGTTTTTCAGCATAAGCGGCTCCGACTTTGTTGAAATGTTTGTCGGTGTTGGTGCATCAAGGGTCAGAGATTTATTTGAGCAGGCAAAAAAGAATTCACCCAGCATAGTATTCATAGATGAAATTGATGCCGTAGGAAGGCAAAGAGGAGCCGGCCTTGGCGGAGGACATGATGAAAGAGAACAGACACTGAACCAGCTCTTAGTTGAAATGGATGGTTTTGGAGTCAATGAAGGCGTAATAATAATTGCTGCCACCAACAGGCCCGATATACTTGATCCGGCGCTACTTCGTCCCGGAAGGTTTGACAGGCAGATACTGGTAGGAGTTCCCGATATAAAAGGCCGTGAAGAAATATTGAAAGTCCATTCAAAAGGAAAGCCATTGGCTGAAGAAGTTAATTTATCCACCCTTGCAAAACGTACTCCGGGTTTTACAGGAGCAGACCTGGAAAATCTGATGAATGAAGCCGCCTTATTATCTGTAAGAAGGGGTAAAAAGAGTATTGGCATGCAAGAGCTGGAGGAGTCCATAACAAGGGTATTAGCCGGCCCTGAAAAGAAGAGCAGGGTAATGAGCGAGAAAGAAAGAAAGCTGACTGCCTTCCATGAGGCAGGCCATGCTGTTGTAATGAAGCTTCTTCCAAATGCCGATCCTGTACATCAGGTGAGCATAATACCGAGGGGGAGAGCAGGAGGATACACATTATCCCTTCCCCAGGAAGATAAGCATTATGCTTCAAAGTTGGAAATTACCGATGAAATCGTAGGCTTGCTTGGAGGCCGTGCAGCCGAAAAGCTGGTTTTGGATGATATAAGCACAGGTGCCACAAACGATATTGACAGAGCCACCGGCTTAGCCAGAAAGATGGTTACCGAGTTTGGCATGAGCGACAGATTAGGTCCTATGACCTTTGGAAGTGCCCATGACGAGGTATTCTTAGGCCGCGATTTTACAAGAAGCAGAAATTACAGCGAAGAAGTAGCTGCACAAATCGATAAGGAAATAAGGGTAATAATCGAAGATGCTTATCATAAGGCAGAGACTTTATTAAAAGAAAATATCAACAGGCTTCACAGAGTTGCCGAGGCTTTGCTTGAAAGAGAAAAGCTGGAAGCCGATGAATTCGAAGAAGTATTTAATATGGCATAAAGAAGGAGTGAAAGTATGAGCTTAAGCTTATATTTTCACTCCTTTAATTTTATTTATCATAGGACTTGAAAGGTGCGAAGTTTAATGCTGTTGCTGTCTTTTATTGCCTGCAAAACAGGAAGGGGAACGTAGGCAGATATATCACGGCCATATTTATAAAGCTCCATTACCATGGAGGAGCTTACATGGCTCAAATACCCCGCTCTTATATAAATAGTCTTTAAGCCTAAGGACTCATTGACTTTGGCTATACTTTCTTCATACTCGTAATCCATTCCATTTCTTATGCCCCTGATAAGATAAGCTGTACCCTCTTCTATTGCCAAATCTGCAATCAAACCCTGAAATCGTCTTACAATAACCTGGTTATCGAATCGGCATCCTTTTATCACCTGGTTCATTGCATTAAACATCAATGAGGAATCAATTCTTCGGTTTTTAAACGAGTTTTCAGCCAGGGCAACAATTGTTTTATCGAAAATGTTTGTGGCTTCCCTTATAACGCTAAGATGTCCGATCGTAAAGGGGTCAAAGGAGCCGGCATAAATTGCAGTTGTCATGATAATTTCCTCCGATGAATCGTTAAATTTTTGACATACACAAATTATAACCTAATAAAGGGTATATATCAACTAAGTGAAGCCAATAGGGCTGATTAATGATAAAATTTATGTAAAATTGCAGGGGCATTTAATATTTACTGCAAAATTTATAGTTAATATATGTGGAATGATGATAAAATATAATAAGGAGAAACCTTGGTACATATGGCACTTTGCTGTAATGACGCACTAAAATATCAGAGTTTTTTCAATACAATTTCAGCAAATTTAATATATCGAAAATTTATAAGAAAGGATGCAATTTAAGGATTGTATTTTTTAAAAAAGATGGATATAAAAGAAGCTTTTGATATAAAGGAGAAAGAAGTGGTGTCATTTGTGGGAGCTGGAGGGAAGACTTCTCTTATCAAGCTTCTTGCTGAAGAGTTGAAAAGTGAAAAAGCAAGGACGGTTATTACAACTACTACTTATATGTATGCAGAAAAAAGCGTGATAGCTGATGGCAGTTATGACAGGCTTTTCTTATTATTAAAGTCCCTTCCTGAAAGTATATTTCCTATTATGGCAGGAAAAGAAATTAATAATGAGGGGAAATTGAAGGGAGTATCCTGTGATTTTATAGATAGGTTGAATAATTCCGGGCATTTTACATATATACTTTCAGAATGTGACGGTTCCAAGAAAAAACCCTTTAAAGCCTTTGCAATCCATGAACCGGTAGTGCCTGAATGTACCAGCATATATATAGCTGTAGCAGGCTTAGACTGTCTAAATAAACCTTTAAATGATGATAATGTGCACAGGCCGAAGATAATTTGTGATATAGCTGAAAGAAAGATGGAAGAATTGATAGATGAGGATATTTATGTAAGTGTGTTTACTCACAGTGAGGGACTATTCAGAGCCAGCAGGAAGGGATTTAAAAACATAACGGTTTTAAATAAGGCAGATACACCCTCTCTTGTAAACATAGGAATAAATATAGGAAATAAGATACTGGACAAAAATTTGGTTATTAATAGTATTGTCATATGCGGCAATTACGGGGAAGTCAGGAAAGTATTGAGGAGATAATATGGTAACTGGTATTGTACTTTCAGCGGGTATGGGAAAAAGGATGGGGAGGCAAAAGCTTTTACTGCCCTTCAAAGGACATACTATTTTAGAAGAAATAATTAAAAATGCAAAAGCTTCAAAGCTTAAAAATATATTGATTATATATGGTGAACCGCAAAATGAGTTTGAAATATTATGCAAAAGATTAGGTGTTGCGGGAATATATAATGAAAATTATAGAAATGGACAGAGCCAGTCGGTAATTTGCGGCGTAAAAAATTCACAGGAAAACAGTTCATACATGTTTCTTTTAGGAGATCAGCCCTTTGTAAACAGAGACATTATAAATAAAATCTTAGATGAACATACAATTAACGCGGATAAGATAATTATACCCCTATATGATGGTGAAAGAGGAAATCCTGTACTGTTTCCAAACTGCTTAAAGGATGAATTCGTGAATTTGAAAGGTGATATCGGAGGCAGAGAAGTTATAAAGATGAATGAAACTATGGTAAGGGAAATTCATATAAATTCAAGAAAAGCTGGTTTTGATATAGATACCCAGAATGACTATGAGCTGGCGAAGGAGATGGCGAAAGATGAAGATAGGAGTTTTTGATTCAGGACATGGCGGAGTTACTGTCTTAAGAGAGGCATTGCTTATGCTTCCTCAAGAGGATTATATATATTTTGCCGACACATTGCATGTACCCTATGGTGAAAAGTCCAAGGAAGAATTAAAGGAATATATAATGGATGCCGTTGATTTCTTAAGAAATAAAGGTATTAAAGCCCTCATTGTAGCATGCAATACGGCAACAAGCGTTGCCATTAAAGAATTAAGACAGAAGTATGACTTTCCTATCATTGGAATGGAGCCGGCAGTAAAGCCGGCAATACAAAACGGGGGCGGAAAAAGGGTGATGGTTTTTGCAACTCCTCTCACTTTAAAAGAGGAGAAATTTCATCACCTTATAACTCAGGTGGATAAAAATAATATAGTGGATTATCTGGCTCTGCCTGAACTTGTAACTTTTGCAGAAAACCTTGAATTCAGTGAAGGTGCTATCATACCTTATTTGAGGGAGAAGTTATCTATATTCGATATATCCCAATACAGCACCGTAGTTTTAGGATGCACCCATTTTCCTTTATTTAAAGACAGTTTTGAAAAGGTATTTTCACAGGCCACAAAGATCATCGACGGATCTCATGGCACAGTAAAGCGCCTCATAGACGTGCTGGAGGAAAATAATATTATGGGTGGAGGCAACGGTAAAATAGAGTATTATTCATCAGGCGGCAGTAAAGAAGATGCCCATAAGTTTTCAAACTGTTTAATAAGAGCTACCAGTATATAAATACTAAGATTTTAGGGGGTTATTTTATGCGTAACGTCGGTATATTTCTCTTTGATGATATGGAGCTTTTGGATTTTGCCGGACCTTATGAAGTTTTTTCTGTAGCAAATGAATTAAAGGGTTATGCACTTTTAAACGTATTTACCATAACCCATGACGGGAAACAGGTTAGAACCATAAACGGATTAAAGGTTGTACCTGATTATAATTTCGAAAATCACCCTCCTATTGATATACTTGTGATTCCGGGAGGAAACGGAAGCAGGGCTTTATTGGAAAAGCCCCATGTCCTTGACTGGATAAAGAAAGCCTATGAATGCTCTCTATTAACAATGTCTGTTTGCTCAGGAGCCAGGCTATTAGGAAAGATAGGGCTTTTGGATGATATACAATCAACAACCCATCATGAGGTCTTTGAGGATTTAAGGAGTATTGCTCCAAAAGCTATAATCATAGAAAATGCAAGATTTATTGATAATGGCAGGATTATGACTTCCGGGGGCATATCCGCCGGTATAGATTTATCACTTCATGTAGTTGAAAAACTTTTCGGACGTGAGATTTCCAATAAGACCAAAGTATATATGGAATACGGTGAATGGAAATAAAATGCTTATATTAAAGGGGGTAATAGGTTATGGACAGAAACTTTAAAATAAATATCCGCCCTGTAAGAATTGAGGACGAGCTATTTATAAACGAGATGAGGACAATGGATGGCGTCAGGGAAAATATATTGGCCTTATTTACCGAGAGGGTAACAAGCACACGCAGTTTTTTAGAAAATCTTTCACAAAATGAGCATTCCCTTGTGGCGGAAATAGATGAAGGCCAAAATAAAAAAGTAGTCGGTATGATAGGCCTCCATGTAAACGGTTCTCCCAGGATGAGGCATTCCGCCGGTATAGGCATAATGGTTCATACAAATTATCAGGGAAAGGGCATAGGCAAAGCCCTTTTTGAAAAAGTAATAGGCCTTGCGGATAACTGGTTAATGCTGAACCGCCTTGAGCTCAGTGTTTTTACTGACAATGAGAAGGCCATAAATCTTTATAAAAAGTTTGGTTTTGAAATTGAAGGTTGTAAAAAATGCGCCATAATAAGAAATGGAAAGTATGAAGATGAATATATTATGGCCCGGCTGAGGTTTTAAATAAACATAAAAGCAAAGGAGAGAGCTATGTATAATATTTCTATTGATGAAAAAGAATTGTTACAGGTATTAAAAGACATGATAAGTATTGAATCCGTCAATCCATCTTTATGCCCGGGAGGTGCCGGAGAAGCTAAAATCGCAGAGTATATAGGGAACTATCTTAAAAGTATAGGACTTGACGTAAAATATCAGGAGATAAATAAAGGACGGGTCAATGTCATAGGTATACTTAAAGGCAGCGGCGGAGGTAAAAGCCTTATGTTAAACGGTCATACAGATACCGTAAGCATAGAAGGAATGGATATAGAGCCTCTTAATCCTGTGTATAAGGACGGGAAGGTGTACGGCAGAGGGTCAATAGACATGAAAGGCGGCTTGGCCTCAATGATAGGAGCAGCCAAAGCCTTAATTAACGGTAATATTAAACTTAAAGGAGATGTTTATTTTACCTTTGTAGCCGATGAGGAGTATGAAAGCATAGGCACCGAGGAAATAGTTAAAGAATATAAAGCAGATGGGGCTGTTGTTTGCGAGCCTACGGATTTAAAGGTATGTGTTGCCCATAAAGGCTTTGCATGGATTAAGATTGAAATCTTCGGAAAAGCCGCACATGGGAGCATTCCTCAATATGGAGTAGATGCAATCCTTAAAGCCGGAAAGATTTTAAGTGAAATAGATAAGCTCAGTGAAAGCCTTTTAAACAGTAAAAAGCATAAACTTTTAGGGACGCCGTCAGTGCATTGCTCCATTATAAAAGGAGGCACCGAACTTAGCACTTATCCCTATTATTGTACAATTGAGATAGAGAGAAGGACAATACCCGGTGAGAGCTATGAAACGGTAAATGAGGAGATTAAAAATATCCTTGATAAAATAGCTTCAGGAGATACGGATTTTAAATGCAAATATGAAATATTCTTTCACAGGCCTCCCCTTGAGGTATCACTGGAGGAGCCGGTGGTAAAAGTCCTTATGGAGGTTGCTGGTGACATATATAAAAAAGAGCCGGGAATAATGGGGATGAGCGGCTGGCTGGATTCCTCAATACTTGATAAAGCAAGTATACCAGCGGTAATATTCGGTCCTTCAGGAGAAGGCCTTCATGCGGCTACAGAGTACGTTGATTTTGCTTCAGTGGTGGATACCTCAAAGGTATTGGCTAATACCATAATCAAATTTTGCGGCAGTGTGTAATCACAATACTATTTCAGGGAGGATTTTATTATGATGAACAACATAGATATCTCAAAGGCTATGTCAGTTAAGCTTGATAGTTTACTGCCCCCTATGCCAAAACTTGCAGAGGGAATAAGAAGGGCGCCGGACAGGGGATTTACCCTTAATAAGGGGCAAACTGTAACAGCTCTAAAGAACGCACTGCGGTACATACCAGAAGAACTTCATGAAAAAATAGCCCCTGAGTTTTTAGAAGAGCTGAAAACCAGAGGCCGGATATATGGCTATAGATTCCGTCCGGAGGGAAGAATTTACGGAAAGCCTATTGATGAGTATAAGGGAAACTGTATAGAAGGGAAAGCCTTTCAGGTTATGATGGACAACAACCTTGATTTTGATGTGGCCCTATATCCCTATGAGCTTGTTACATACGGCGAAACAGGACAGGTATGTCAGAACTGGATGCAATACAATCTTATAAAAAAATACCTTGAGATAATGACGGATCACCAAACCCTTGTAGTTGAATCAGGACATCCATTGGGACTATTCAGGTCAAAACCCGAGGCTCCCAGGGTTATAATTACAAATGCCATGATGGTGGGGATGTTTGATAATTTTGAATCCTGGCATATTGCAGAACAGATGGGTGTTGCAAATTACGGGCAGATGACGGCAGGGGGCTGGATGTATATAGGTCCCCAGGGAATAGTCCATGGAACCTTTAATACTATACTCAATGCAGGGAGAAAGAAATTGGGAATAGCTCCCGACGAGGATTTAAGGGGGCATTTGTTTGTAACCTCGGGGTTGGGCGGAATGAGCGGCGCCCAGCCAAAAGCCATAGAAATTGCAAAGGGTGTAGGCATAATTGCAGAGGTTGATTATTCCAGAATAAAGACGAGGTTTGACCAGGGGTGGGTAACCAAGATAACGGATGATTTAGATGAAGCATTTAAGCTGGCCTTTGAATATATGAAGAAAAAAGAAGCCATTTCAATTGCCTATCATGGAAATATAGTGGACCTTTTAGAATATGCAGTAAATAAAAACATACATATAGAGCTTTTATCCGATCAGACCTCCTGCCATGCAGTTTATGAAGGAGGATACTGCCCCCAGGGTTTATCCTTTGAAGACAGGACAAAGCTTTTAAAAAGCGACAGGAAAAAATTCAAAGAGTGTGCAGATGAATCCTTAAAGAATCATTACGAGTTTATAAAGATTCTTGTCGACAGGGGCACATACTTTTTTGATTATGGCAACAGCTTCATGAAGGCGGTATATGATGCCGGAGTTAAGGAAATTGCAAAAAACGGAGTTGATGAAAGGGACGGATTTATCTTCCCATCATATGTTGAGGATATAATGGGTCCGGAGCTTTTCGATTTCGGATACGGGCCTTTCAGATGGGTGTGCTTAAGCGGGAAGCACGAAGACCTGATAAGTACGGATAAGGCAGCCATGGATTGCATTGATGCGGGCAGGAGAGGACAGGACAGGGATAATTATATATGGATAAGAGACGCTGAAAAGAACAAGCTGGTGGTGGGAACCCAGGCCAGGATCCTTTATCAGGATGCAGAAGGCAGGATGAAGATAGCCTTGAAATTCAACGAAATGGTGAGAAAGGGAGAAATAGGCCCTGTTATGCTTGGGAGAGATCATCACGATGTCAGCGGCACCGATTCGCCCTTCAGGGAAACTGCCAATATTAAGGACGGGAGCAATGTAATGGCAGACATGGCTGTACAGTGCTTTGCAGGAAATGGTGCAAGGGGCATGAGCCTTATAGCCCTTCATAACGGCGGGGGAGTAGGTATAGGAAAAGCCATAAACGGAGGTTTCGGATTGGTCCTTGACGGAAGCACAAGGGTAGATGAAATAATAAAATCAGCTGTTGTATGGGATGTAATGGGAGGCGTGGCAAGAAGAGCATGGGCACGAAATGAAAATTCTATAACAACAAGCCTGGAGTACAATAAAAATAACAAGGATACCGATAATATAACCCTTCCTTTTATACCAAGGGAAGGCTTGGTAGAGGATTTGGTGCAGGAAATATTTTAATGGGGTGGATTTACAATGGCAAAAATTATTGAGTGTGTACCCAATTTCAGTGAAGGAAGAAATAAGGAAGTTATCGAGGCCATCGTTGATGAAGTAAGGAAGGCCAAAGGGGTAAAGCTTCTTGATTACTCCTGGGATTATGACCATAACAGGACGGTGGTCACTTTTGTAGGAGGTCCTGACGATGTGAAGGCTGCCGCCTTCAATCTGGCTAAAAAGGCCTCGGAGCTTATCGATATGTCCATACACCAGGGTGGACATCCCAGGATGGGAGCAACGGATGTAGTTCCTTTCATACCCGTATCGGAGGTAACTGTTGATGAATGCGTTGAAATTGCAAAAGAAGTTGGAAAAAGAATAGGAGAAGAACTTAATATCCCCGTATATTTATATGAGGATGCAGCAACAAAGCCTGACAGGCAGAATCTTGCCGATGTAAGGAAGGGACAGTATGAAGGATTTTTTGAAAAGATAAAAAAAGGAGAATGGAAGCCGGATTTCGGCCCTCAAATTATGAATGTAAAATCCGGCGCCACGGCGGTGGGAGTAAGAGTCCCACTTATCGCATACAATATAAATTTAGGAACCAATGATATATCAATTGCAGATAAAATAGCAAAGGCAATAAGGTATATAGGCGGCGGATTAAGATATGTAAAGGCCATGGGAGTAAAGCTTCAGGAGAGGAATATTGTCCAGGTGTCTATGAACATAGTAAATTACGAAAAAACGTCCATATACAGGGCTTTTGAAATGGTGAAAATGGAGGCTCAAAGATACGGAGTTCCTGTATTGGGCAGCGAGCTTGTTGGATTAGCCCCTATGAAGGCATTATTGGATTGCGCCGAATATTACCTTCAGCTTGAGAATTTCAACATAGATCAGATACTTGAGAAAAGAATAGAAAATTAGGAGTGGTTAAATGTTAATAAACATGACCTTAAGTGAGTTCATAGACGAAACTGCGTCAAATTCCCCCGCCCCGGGAGGCGGAAGTGCTTCTGCCCTAGCCGGTGCCTTGGGCGCGTCCCTTTCCTCAATGGTGGCGGAACTGTCCATGGGAAAGGAAATGGACGAAGGCACAAAGAACAAGGCAAAAGGGACCATAAGAATATGCAAGGATTTGATTAGAGAGTTAAAGGAGGGGGTGGATAAGGACACTCAGGCCTTTAACAGGGTTATGGATGCTTTTAAGATGCCAAAGGCAACGGAGGATGAAAAAAATAAAAGGTCGGAGGCTATACAGGAAGCAATGAAGGAAGCTGCCGAGCTTCCATATGAGACCGCCCTTTTATGCATAGATGTGATGAATGTGGCTTTGGATATGCTGAAAGCAGGGAATAAAAACGCCGCCAGTGATGCGGCTGTCTCAGGATTTATGGGATATGCGGCATTAAATGGGGCTGTGTATAATATAAAAATAAATTTAAACAGCATAAAGGACACGGAATACGCAAATGAAATGAGGGCACAAGCACAAGGACTTATAAAAGAAGGAGATTTGCTCCTTGAAAAAATAAAGTCAGCAGCTAAAGAAACTATAGGTTAGGGGGTGCTTGATTGAGTATTGTAATAAAGAATATAAATGAGCTTGTAACACTTTCGGGTAATGCTCCAAGGTGCGGCAGCGAAATGTCCGAGGTTGAGATAATTGAAAATGGATGGATACTAATTGAAGATGATTATATAAAAGACTTAGGACAAGGGGATGTAAAGGTTAGTGATAACACAAAGATCATAGACGCCAAAGACAAAACCGTGACACCGGGCCTTATCGACCCCCACACCCACCTTATACACGGGGGCTCAAGAGAGCATGAGCTCGAAATGAAGCTTATGGGAGTACCTTACATTGATATACTTAAAAAAGGCGGAGGCATATTAAGCACCGTTAAAGCTACCAGGGCAATGAGCAAAGAGGAGCTCAAAAAAAAGGTTAAGAAAAGTATGGATAAAATGCTTCTTCACGGCACCACAACCTGTGAATCAAAATCCGGCTACGGTCTTAATTTTGAAGATGAGGTAAAATGCTTGGAGCTCATTAGAGAGTTAAAAGGTGATCATCCACTGACTCTTGTTCCCACCTACATGGGAGCCCATGCAGTGCCTTTGGAATACAGGGATACAAGAGAAAAATACATAGAGCTTATGATTGATAAGGTAATACCCTATATAGCCCAGCAAGGATTGGCGGAATTTATCGATTGTTTTTGTGAGGAAGGGGTATTTTCAATAGAAGAATCTAGAAGGATACTAAATTGCGGCAAGAACTATGGATTGAAAATTAAAATTCACGGAGACGAAATAGAACCCATGGGAGGGACTGAGCTTGCCGCAGAGCTTAACGCAGTATCAGCAGAGCACCTTTTGGCAACTTCGGAAAAGGGCATGATTGCCATGCAGCGTAAAGGAGTTATGCCTGTGCTTTTACCGGCAACTTCCTTTTATCTCATGCTTAATAAATATGCAGATGCTAAAAGGATGATGGAATTAAACTTGCCCATAGCACTGGCAACGGATTACAATCCGGGAACCTGTCCGACGGAATCCCTGCAGACGGTTATGACCTTTGCCTGCTTCGGGATGAAATTAACTCCAAAAGAAATTATAACAGCCATGACCATAAATGCAGCCTGTGCTATTGGAAAACAGGATACCATAGGAAGCATAGCACCGGGGAAGAAAGCAGACATAGTAATTTTTGATGCGCCAAATCTCAATTATTTTATTTATCATTTTGGCATAAATCATGTGGATAGTGTGATTAAAAATGGCAGAGTGGTTGTTGATAACAAGAAACTGGTATATTAAAAATCAAATATATTAATGAATTAATAAGGGTAAATAAAGCAATTGTTATTTATCCTTATTTTTTATTTGTGCACTAATAAATTACAGCACAGGAGGAAAAATAAAATGGGGAGGATGGGTATGAGTAAAGTTGAAGAATTGGCAGCAGTGAAAGAAAAAATTCAGGAGGGCGGTGGACAGACTGAACTAGATAAGCAGCATGGAAGGGGCAAGCTCTCAGCCCGGGAAAGGATAGAATACCTTTTTGACAAGGACAGCTTTATTGAGGTTGATTCTTTAGTAAAGCTTAAAAGCTATGGCGTGGCAAAGGCAGCCGCAGAAGGTGTAATAACAGGCTATGGAACCATTGAGGGCCGCCTTAGTTTCATATATTCCCAGGATTTTACCGTTTTAGAAGGCTCCCTTGGTGAAATGCATGCCCAAAAAATATGCAAGATAATGGATATGGCGGCAAAGATGGGTGCACCGGTCATAGGCATTATTGATTCTAACGGTGCAAGAATACAGGAAGGAATAGACGCATTGGCAGGTTACGGTGAAATATTTTTTAAAAACACCAGGCTTTCAGGTGTAGTGCCTCAGATATCCATAATCCTGGGCCCTTGCGCCGGATGTGCTGCATACTCTCCGGCATTGACGGATTTTACATTCATGGTGAATGGTATAAGCCATATGTTTTTAACGGGACCCCAAATTATAAAAGCTGTTACAGGTGAAGAAATATCCATAGAGAACTTAGGCGGGGCACAGGTTCACAACAGTATTTCAGGGGCAGCTCATTTCATATCTCAAAATGAAAAGGAATGTTTGGATAAGGTAAAAGAGCTTTTAGGTTATCTGCCTTCAAATAATTTGGAAAGCCCGCCTTTAATTAAGAATAATGATGATTTAAACAGGATGGTACCTGAATTTGATAGATTTATGCCGAATGATATCACCGAGGCTTATGATATGAGAGACATAATAAAGAGAATAGTCGATGAAGAAAAATTTTTAGAAGTGCAGCCTTATTTTGCTTTTAACATAATAACAGGTTATGGCAGGATAAACGGAAAAACCATAGGTATTGTTGGAAATCAGCCGGCTAAAATGGGAGGATGTATAGATATAGATGCCTCGGATAAGTCCGCGCGATTTATAAGGATATGCGATGCTTTCAATATCCCTGTTTTAACTTTTGTGGATGCACATGGATTTCTTCCAGGTGTAAAACAAGAGCAGGGAGGAATTATAAGGCATGGTGCAAAAATGCTTTATGCTTATTCACAAGCAACAGTGCCCAAGGTCACTCTCATAGTGGGAAAGGCGTACGGAGGAGCATACATTGCCATGGGCAGCAAAGAGCTGGGGGCGGATATTGTATATGCATGGCCCGGTGTTAAAATCGCTGTTATGGCACCTGAGGCGGCGGCAAATATAATATTTAAGGAAGAGATCGAGGAATCTTCTGACTGGGAGGCAGCAAGGCAGGAAAAGATTAAAGAATACAGCGATGAATTTGCATCTCCATATATTGCTGCAGAGAAAGGCTATGTAGATGATATAATTACACCTTCAGAATCAAGGCAAAGGCTGGCAGCAGCCTTTGAAATGCTGCAGAATAAAAGAGAAGCAGGTCTTCCTAAAAAGCATGGGAATTTTCCCGTGTAAAAAAGGAGCATTAATATGCTTGAAAAGCTGGAGTTTTTAGTAAGTATAATATTAATTTCCATGACAATAGTTTCTGTGGTCTTAATATTACTGAGCTCTTTGATACGTATGCAAAAGTATTTTTTTAAAAGCTTCGATTATGGAGCAAGTGAGAAAAAAAATGAAGAAAAGGATACAAATAAACCTGCACTTGGCAATACAAAGGAGGATGAACTGGCTGCTGTTATAACATCGGCAATAGCTGCAGTTTTAGGGGAACCTGCTTCAAGCATAGTGGTAAAATCCATAAGACAGGTTCAGCCTATACCGTCAGCCTGGATAGTGTCGGCAAGGCAGGAGCAGGTATCAAGATTACGATGAAAAGAGGATTTTTATGAGGAAGTTTAATATAAAAGTAAACGGTAAGGCTTATGAAGTGGAAGTAGAGGAAGTAAGCGGGAGTATGAACAGTATTCGTGAAGCTATACATCCTCAAGCGGCTTTGTCTTCGGAAATAGCAGCAAACATCATTGAGATTCCAAAGATGGAAGACAAAGCTGCTCCGGCAGTTACCGCGGCACCGCCGGCCCAGGTGACGGATAAAGCCGGACAGTCTATAAAAAGCCCCATGCCAGGGACCATTTTGTCTGTTAACGTAAATTCCGGAGATCTGGTAAGCAAGGGTCAGGTAATTTTTATACTTGAAGCTATGAAGATGGAAAATGAAATAATGGCGCCTACGGCTGGAAAAATTGCAGAGATTAAAGTGTCAAAAGGCTCATCAGTCAATGCTGGCGATACTCTTGCCATAATACAATAGTAAATTTCTTTTATAAAAAGCAATGAGATTGACTCAATAATGAACAAATGTTATATTTTAGTAACAGACATATTGGGTCAAATTTTTGTATGCTTGTTTTTAGGACAAGCTATATGCCTAATACTTAAAAACTATGGAGGTATTATATGAATTACATATCAAGAATAGCCCTTAATCTCAAATCTTCTTCCATCAGAAATATGTACAATATGGCAAATACTATGGAAAATGTGGTGAGCTTTGCCATAGGAGAACCGGATTTTACAACAGCAGCAAATATAATTGAGGCTTCAAACAAAGCTTTAATGGACGGTCAGACACATTATACAACAAATGCAGGAATATTGCCTTTAAGACAAGCTATTGCTAATAAGCTAAGAAATAAAAACAATGTGAATGTAAAACCTGATGATGTTATTATAACTGCCGGAGGAATGGAAGCATTAATGCTTTGCATGATGACCATACTTGACCCCGGTGATGAAGTAATTGTGACCGACCCATTCTGGTCAAACCATCCTTCCCAAATAATCATGTGCGGGGCTATACCAAAGTTCGTAAAGGTATATGAAGAAGACGGATTCGTGTATAATCCTGATAATATTAAAAATGCAATAAATAAAAATACCAAAGCCCTTCTTATAAATTCACCCTCCAATCCGACGGGCGGGGTGGCAGATGAAGAGGTATTAAAAGAAATTGCAAAAATAGCCATAGAAAATGACCTCATCGTAATTTCCGATGAAGTATATCAGCATCTTGTTTACGACGATGCCAAATTCATGAGCATAGCAGCTTTCCCTGGAATGAAGGAAAGGACAGTGATAATTGACAGCTTTTCAAAAACCTATGCCATGACAGGCTGGAGGATTGGATATGCGGCAGGGGCCAGTCAAATAATTCAATACATGACAAAGCTTCAGGAAAATGTGGTGTCCTGCGTCAATACGCCATCACAGTATGCTGCAATAGAAGCCTTGGAAGGCCCCCAGGATTATCTTCATTACATGCTTTCCAAATATACTGAAAGAAGAAAGCTGGTAGTTGAGGGGATTAACAGTATTGACAGATTATCCTGTATCAAACCTAAAGGAGCTTTTTATGCCTTTATGAATATAAAGGAAACCCATCTTAGCTCCGAGGAATTTGCTGTAACCCTTTTAAAGAACAAAGGAGTTGTCGTCGTTCCCGGCTCGGGATTCGGAGAGGCAGGAGAAGGTTACGTCAGGGTTTCCTATGCCACATCCGAGGAAAATATAATTGAAGGCTTAAAAAGGATAAAATCCTTTGTGGAATGCTTGTGATAAATAAGACAATTAGAGTATTTACATAAGAAACAGCGTGGTATATTATATAAATATATAAAACTCATTTTAAAAATTAATTATTTTCTTATAAAGCGTTACTGGAGAAGGCTTTTTGGAATCTCCCCTCATAGGAAGTATGAAAGGAGATTTTTTATGACAAAGCTTTTTACTTATACAGGTGATTTTAATGAGTGATTTTATCAGAGATTTTTTTATTAATTACAGTGACCTATATTCCGTAATCCTTATGTCCATGTTTGTATCTTTAACATCTACATTTATTGCTTCTCTTGCAGGACTTGCTTTGGGAATACCGACAGCCTTAAATGAATTCAAATGTAAAAAAGCCATATTAAGGATTGCAAATACTCTGATGAGCCTTCCGCCGGTTCTCATGGGACTTATAGTATATATGCTGTTATCCAGAAGAGGACCTTTAGGCAGCCTTAGCCTTTTATTTACGCCAACTGCTATGATAATTGCCCAGACTCTTCTGGTATTGCCTATAATTTTTTCGCTGACTGTATCAACAATATCCAAGGCAGGCAGGGAAGTTGAAAAAACATGTATTTCTCTTGGTGCGGGAAAATTTGATACATTTTTAACCATCATGAAGGAATGCAGGATTCAGCTTTTATCCATTATTACATCTGGATTTGGAAGAGCGGTATCCGAGGTGGGCGCAGTTATGATGGTTGGAGGTAACATTAAGGGATTTACCAGAGTCATGACAACCTATATAGCATTGGAAACGGGAAAAGGAAATTTTAATGAGGCTATATTTATAGGTATTGTACTTCTTGGAATATCTTTTATGGTGAATTCCATACTGTTTAAGTTCCGGGAAGGAGAATAATAATGGATATATATGTAGAGAATGCTTATAAGGAATATGGCAAAAGAAGGGTAATGGATGTTGAAGACCTGAAATTTGAAGAGGGAAATATATATGCATTGCTGGGACTTAACGGCAGCGGGAAAAGCACTCTTTTAGAATGTATTTCCGGCGTTAACAGGTTAAGCGGAGGCTCGATATATTATAATACTACCCGGAATATGGAGGATGTAAAGAACAACATTTCTATAATGATGCAAAAACCCTATCTTTTTAATTTATCCGTTATGGATAATATTAAAAGCGGGCTTAAATACAGGAAATTCAGCCGGAAACAGATTGATGATACAGTAGATAAGTACTTCTCATATTTTAATATCGAGGATTTGCTGGATAAAAACGGGAAGAGGTTATCGGGGGGTGAAAGTGCCAAAGTAGCACTTTTAAGGACAGCTGTTTTAGAAACGGAAGTCACCCTATTGGATGAACCTACCGCCAGTATGGATATTGAAAGCACTCTGACGGCTGAAAAACTTATTGCGGATATGGCTGAAAAAGGACGTTTGGTGATCATGGTTACCCATGACCTTAATCAAGCTAAAAGAATAGCAAGCAAAGTAGTATTTATGGACAGGGGGAAGGTCATAGAGGCAGGAGATAAAACAAAGGTTTTGAATAATCCTGACCATAGATTGATAAAGCTTATTTTGAATATATAGGGAAAATGATGGAGGGATAGTATGATTAAAACAGCTATTTTAACCATGAGTGATAAAGGCTCAAAAGGCGAAAGGATAGATGTGACAGGCCCGTCAATAAGAAGCGCCATAGAAAATAATGGCTTTGTAATAGAGTATTATAAAATTATTCCCGATGAGCTTGAAATGATTGTGGATGAATTAAAATATCTTTGTGATGAATTAAAGGTGGATTTGGTATTTACAAATGGAGGGACAGGATTTTCACAAAGAGACGTAACGCCTGAAGCCACACAGATGGTCATACAAAAATATGTACCTGGAATAGGCGAAGCCATGAGGCTTAAGTCATTGGAGATTACACCTAAAGCTATGTTATCAAGAGCCATTGCAGGGATAAGAAATAAGACGTTAATAGTCAATCTTCCGGGAAGCCCTAAAGCTGCAATTGAAAATCTGGAGGTCATAATGCCTGCCCTCCCTCATGGTATTGAAATACTGATAGGTACCGGAGGCGAGTGCGCCAGGTAGGAGGATTTGATATGGAGTTTTTCAATGTAGTAACAGTTTCAGATGCGAGAATGATAATAGATGATAATTTTAATATAAAAATAGGATATGAAATTGTTAACCTTGATGAATGTACGGGAAGGATATTATATGAGGATGTAATCTCTAAAGAGGATGTGCCGGCATTCAAGAGGTCTGCCGTAGACGGATATGCAGTTTTTTCAAAGGATGTATTTGGAGCAAGTGAATCCATTCCTTCCATGATGAATTTAAAAGGTGAAGTTTTAATGGGGCAGGTACCTGTTGAGAGAATAGAATTTCCGGGGGACTGCGTTTATGTTCCTACGGGGGGCATGCTGCCTTATGGCGCAAATAGCGTTGTAATGATGGAATATACTGAAAGGCTTGATGAGAGCACATTGCTTATAAGTAATCCGGCGGCACCCGGCGAAAATATAATTGATGCTGGTGAAGATATTAAAACAGGTGAAGTGGCAATAAAAAAGGGGACCAGATTAAGACCCTATGAAGTTGGAGTTTTATCAAGCCTTGGCTTTTTAAATATCAAAGTCTCCAGAAAGCCAAAGGTGGCAATAATTTCTACCGGAGATGAGATAGTAAAAGCTGATGGCATTCCGAAGCCCGGGCAGGTCAGGGATATAAATACCCATCTTCTGTATTCACTGATTATGGAGGATAGCGGAGAACCGGTTGTTTATGGGCTTATAAAGGATGAATTCAGCCTTCTTAAAAATACTGTGGAGAAGGCGCTGAGTGAATGTGATGCTGTGATAATATCCGGCGGCAGTTCGGTAGGAAAAAAGGATGAGACTGTAAATGTCATAAACTCCTTTGAAGGACCGGGAGTATTGATACACGGGATTTCCGTCAAGCCCGGCAAACCTACAATAGTAGGCAAGGTCAGGGATAAAATCATTTTCGGCCTTCCCGGCCATCCCCTTGCCTGTGCCGTTATGCACAGGGTTATAGTAAGCCATTATTTAAACAGCCTTACAGGGCACAAACTTTTGGAATATCCGGTAACCTGTACATTTAATATAAACTATCATAAGGCCAAGGGCCGTGAGGAATATTTACCCGTTATGCTTGATTATGACGGAGATAAAATTAAGGCCACGCCCGTTTTTGGCAAATCGGGGCTTATGACGGGGTTTTCAAAGGCCTGGGGTTATATAAGGATAGAGAAAAACCAGGAAGGCATAAAGGAAGGTCAGGTTGTTTATGCCTATAAATTCTAAGGCGGTGGGATTTTGCAGAATGTGTATTTATCCAACTATGAATTAAATGAAGCAATAGATACCTATTTTGAAAGATTAGGTACCATTAATAAGTCAACGGAAAAAATAAATACCTGGGATGGATTGGGCAGGGTAACTGCACAGCCTGTATACTCTTTAATTTCTTCCCCCCACTATAATTCCTCTGCCATGGATGGAATAGCAACTTTAAGCGAGAAAACCTTCGGTGCCTCGGAGAGAAATCACATAGAGCTTATTGAAAATAAGGATTATGTAGTCGTTGACACGGGAGACCCAATACCAAAGGAATTTGATTGTGTCATAATGGTTGAGGATTTAATAAGAACAGGCAAAAACAAGGTTAAAATATATAATGCCGCCATTCCCTGGCAGAATATAAGGCCTATTGGGGAAGATATAGTGGAAAGCCAGCTGATTGTCCCAACCAATCATAAAATAAGACCTGTTGATATAGGCGCCATGATTGCCGGCGGAGTCAATGAAATTTCAGTTTATAAGAAGCCCATGGTAGGTATCATACCCACGGGAACGGAGCTTGTAGAACCGGGGGCACCTTTAAAAGTGGGGGATATTATAGATTTCAATTCCAGAGTTTTCATGTCCCAGGTGGATGAATGGGGCGGAATTCCTAAAAGATATGAAATTGTCAAAGACGATTATGATGAAATAAAGTCAGCCGTAAAACGGGCATCAAAGGAATGCGATATAGTTTTAATAAACGCAGGTTCTTCGGCGGGCAGGGAAGATTATACTTCTTCGGCAATCAGCGATTTAGGGGACCTTATTATTCACGGAGTGGCCATAAAGCCGGGGAAACCTGTAATGATGGGGATTGTAAATAATAAACCAATAATCGGGATACCCGGATATCCTGTATCGGCCTATTTTATTATGGATATTATAGCAAAAAGACTCATTAACGAGTATTTATCATATAAAGCACAGATGCCGTCAACAGTTATGGCAACTCTCACGCGAAGGGTCATGTCCTCCCTTAAATATCATGAATTCGTAAGAATGAAATTAGGATACATAGGTGACAAGTTCGTAGCTGCACCTTTAAGCCGGGGTGCCGGTGCTACAATGTCCCTTGTAAAGGCTGACGGAGTTTTGGAAATTCCTCAGCATGTGGAAGGCCTAGAGGCTGGAACAGAAGTAAAAATAAGCCTTATGACAAAGGTATCGGATATAAAAAACACCATAGTGTGTATTGGGAGCCACGATCCTATAATAGATACCCTGTCGGATATGCTTCATAAAAACACCGGAAAATATTTCTTATCCTCTGCCCATGTCGGCAGTATGGGTGGGATTACGGCCCTTAAGAATGAAGAAACCCATATAGCGCCCATCCACCTTCTGGATATGGATACGGGTGAATACAATATATCTTATATTAAAAAATATATTCCTGATAAGGATATATGCATTATAAAATGTGTTAAAAGAATTCAAGGTTTTATGGTCAGGAAAGAAAATCCTCTGAATATAAAGGATTTCACAGCCCTGCAGGATAAGTCAATAAGATTTGTAAACAGACAAAGAGGTTCGGGAACCAGGCTTCTTCTTGACTATAATCTTAAGAAGCTTAATATAGAGCCAAGGAATATCACGGGCTATCAAAGAGAGGAATTTACTCATTTAGCTGTAGCTGCCGCTGTAGCCAATGACGATGCGGATTGCGGTTTGGGGGTATATTCAGCTGCCATATTAATGGGTCTTGATTTCATACCTGTTTGCAATGAGGAATACGATATAGCCATATCTCAAGAATATATGGAGCAGCCTATGATAAAGGAATTATTAAGTGTATTAAAAAGCCGGGAATTCTTTGACAAGCTGGATGAGCTCGGCGGTTATGATTATAGCGAAGCCGGTAAGATTATAGACGTGGAGAGGGGTTGATTTTATGCAGGACAGTCATGGAAGGATTATTGACTACTTAAGGGTATCTTTAACAGACAGATGCAATTTAAGATGTATATATTGTATGCCGGAAGAAGGTGTACCCAAAAAATGTCATGAAGAAATCCTGCGATTCGAGGAAGTTTTAAAGATTATCAATGCCCATGCAAGCCTGGGGATTAAAAAAGTAAGGTTTACCGGCGGGGAACCTTTGATATTAAAGGGCGTAGATAACCTCATTTATAATACTTCAAAGATACCTTCGATAGAGGATATTTCCATTACCACAAATGGTATATTGCTTTATGATATGGCAGATGACCTTAAAAAAGCAGGCTTAAAAAGGGTAAACATAAGCCTTGATACCTTAAAGGAAGACAAGTACAGGCAAATCACCCGGGGCGGTGATATTAAAAAGGTACTCTCAGCCATAGAAAAATGCATGAGCTTAGGGTTACTTCCTGTAAAGCTTAATGTCGTAGCCATAAAAGGAGTAAATGATGATGAAACCGCCGACTTTATAAGACTTACAAGGGAGATGCCAATTTCCGTAAGATTTATTGAACTCATGCCCATAGGTGAAGGCGCCAAATTATATGAAGAAGGGGCATTGGGCTCCGAGGAAATTATAGAAAGCTTTCCCGGACTTATACCGTTAGAGGATTTAAGCGGAACAGCAAAACTATTCAAACTTGAAAATGCAAAGGGAACTGTAGGCTTTATAAGCCCATTAAGCTGTAAATTCTGCAACAGCTGCAATAAAATAAGGCTTACAGCATCCGGAACCATCAAACCATGCCTTCATTCGGAGGATGAAATAGATATAAAATCCTATGTTAATGATGAAGCACTTTTAACTTCCGTAATCAGGGATGCAATTTTAAGCAAACCCCAGGAGCATCATATGGAGACGGAACATATAAGCAGAAGTCAAAAGATGATGTACCAGATAGGAGGCTAATATGGAATTTACTCACCTTAATAAAGAAGGCCGGGCAAGGATGGTGGATGTATCCGGCAAGGATGATACCTTAAGAGAAGCTATAGCTGCTGGCTTCATATATATGAAAAAGGAAACCTTAGACAGGGTA
The DNA here is from genome assembly GCF_001317355.1 of Oxobacter pfennigii. Classification (NCBI taxonomy): domain Bacteria; kingdom Bacillati; phylum Bacillota; class Clostridia; order Eubacteriales; family Clostridiaceae; genus Oxobacter; species Oxobacter pfennigii. Next base: position 23,517 of record NZ_LKET01000051.1, on the reverse strand, counting down.
GCCGAGGGTACCATAAAAAAAGGAGATGTGTTATCCGTAGCCCAGGTGGGAGGTATAATGGGTGCTAAAAACACCCCCAATATAATACCTATGTGCCATCCTATTATGATTACCGGATGTGATATAAAATTCAATATAAGTCATGAGCATCAAAGGATTGAAATAACCGCAACGGTAAAAAATGTAGGACAAACCGGGGTTGAAATGGAGGCACTGACTGCGGTGAGTGTTGCAGCATTAACCATTTATGATATGTGCAAGGCAATAGACAAGGAAATGGTAATATCTGATATTATGCTCATTAAAAAAAGCGGCGGAAAATCAGGATTATTTGAAAGGAAGGGTTAAGATGGCAAAGGTTTTGGCTGTGAACATAAGCGAAAAAAAGGGAGTTCCAAAGGAGCCCATAGAAAAGGGTTATTTTGAAGTGGACCATGGCCTTGTAGGAGATGCCCATGCAGGAAAATGGCACAGGCAGGTGAGCCTTTTAGGTCAGGAGAGCATTGACAAGACCAAGCTTATTGAAGTGGAAGGCTTTTGTGTAGGCAAGTTTGCTGAAAATCTCACTACTGAAGGAATAATTCTATATGAGCTTCCCATAGGTACAAGGCTTAAAATCGGTGAAACACTCATGGAGGTAACTCAGATAGGCAAGGAATGTCATTTGGGCTGTGCCATTCGTGAGCTTGTAGGAGACTGTGTAATGCCCAGGGAAGGCATATTTACAAAGGTTATAACTCCAGGCTGGATAAAGCCGGGAGATGAAATTGAAATAGTATAGGTTTTTTAAGGGGTAGATTCTAAAAGGAATCTACCCCTGATGTTATAATATATATAGCTAGCTCCGATAACCTTAAATAATTCAATAGGGTACAGATAATTCTCATTGACAAAGCTAAAAAGAAAAGAGTATAATGTTAGCAGACTAACAATTGGAGGTATGATATGGGCCCTAAGAATTTTATTGGCTTTGAAATAAGGACGCTTTCCAACTTGATAAAGCGGAGGGGAGAGAGTTCTAAAGTTATAGGAGAAGCTGACAAAATTACCGGGATGCACGGCTGGGTAATAGGTTACCTGTACGATAACCTTAGAAAAGGTGATGTTTTTCAGCGGGATTTGGAAGCGGAGTTTTCTATCCGGCGCCCAACAGCCACAGGTATTTTGCAGCTGATGGAGAAGAACGGCTTGATTGAAAGGGTACCGGTAGATTATGATGCAAGGCTTAAGAAATTAGTTCTTACTCCAAAAGCTATTGCAATACATGAAAAGGTAGACATGGAGATTAATCTTATAGAAGAAGAGATGACAAAAGGACTGACAAAGGAGGAGATAAATAGCTTTTTATCAATTTTAAGAAAAATTAAAAAGAATATGGAATAAAAGCTGTCATTGTTTAGACGGCTTATTATATAAGTATAATGTTAGTATCCTTACAGTTAATACACTAACAATTGAAGAAAGGAATGTATTATTTTGAATGAAGAAAAAAGAATGAATCCGAAACAAGAGCGAACCTTAATTATGGAATCCATGCCTGTGAATAAAGCCATATGGACTTTAGCAATACCTACCATGATAGCTTCATTGATTCAAGTTATTTATAACATGACAGATACTTTTTTTATAGGTAAGCTGAATAACCCCAATATGATAGCCGCAATTTCCTTAACTATGCCGATTTTTATGATCGTTCAGGCATTTGGCAATGTATTTGCAATTGGCGGGGCTTCACTGATATCCAGGTTATTGGGAAAAGGAGAAAAGGAAAATGCCAGCCAAGCGGGTGCAGTTGCCTTTTGGTCTGCTTTATGTCTCTGTATTATTATGTCCTCCATAGGATTTATATTTGTGGAACCGATATTAAAGTTCTGTGGTGCAAGTAGCAATACTATTGTGTTTGCAAAAGAATATTTAGTGATTATGCTTTTTGGAGGTCCGTTCATTGGAATGCAAATGGCACTTGGGGGGTTGCTGAGGTCTGAGGGTGCCACCAGAGAATCAATGATTGGAATGATGACTGGTGCTATATTGAATATGGTATTGGATCCGATATTTATTTTAGTATTAAATACAGGAGTTGCCGGGGCAGCTTATGCAACTGTTATCGGGAATATATTTGGTTTTGCATACTATATAGCATTCTATATAAAGAAACGTAGTATGATATCCATTTCTCCGAAATATTTTAGTTTTAATAGTAAGGTATATGGAGAAATATTTAAAATAGGAATACCTGCATCAATCGGTATGATTCTTATGAGCATAGGTTTTACCATTTCGAATGTTTTTGCAGCTAGTTTTGGTGACGATGTTGTAGCCGCCAATGGAGTAATTAATCGCGTTACCAGTATTTCAATTATGCTCACTATGGCCTTAGCTCAGGGTTGTCAGCCTCTTATGGGCTACAGTTATGGCGCCAGAAAATATGACCGTCTGTTGGAAACAATAAAAAGAGCCCTCGTTATCGGAACTATTATGTCTACTTCATTTGCCATCCTCTTTTTCATATTTTCCAGCGTATGGATTAGGGTGTTTATAAATGATGCAGTTGTTATAGATTTGGGAGTAAGAATAATTAGGGCATTTGTATGGGCTATGCCTTTTTTGGGGATTCAAATGATATTAATGACTATGTTTCAGGCACTTGGCAAAACAGTAGAATCCCTGATTATATCCCTTGGCAGGCAAGGTTTGTTCTTTATCCCGGCACTTATCATTCTCAGTTCATTATGGGGATTTGACGGTTTTATCTATGCCCAGCCTTCTTCAGATATTTTAACCACAATACTTTCTTTGACGCTATTTTTGGCCATGAGGAAAAAGCTTCATATTACTTCTAAAGAGGTATCATAAAAAACTACTGTGCATAATTTATAGCCAATGAAATTCTTCATTACTTTAAATGTTTTAAGACGGCAAAATAAAAATTCAGAAATCTCTCCCATCAATTTTAAATATTCAGGTAGTAAACTGCCTGGTTTATTTCATACTTCTTAACTATATGCTAAGCATTCTGTTTATTGTGATATCAAGAGATGCCACGATAACGCATTGGTAGATTTTATAAACTTATAATGCTATACTATCATATATATTAAATGCTATATAAATTTCATAGCATGGGGGGAGAGGTACTTTTGAGGGGTATGCAGCTATTTTTATCACAGCACAAGCATTTTTATCTGTTGCTTTTATTAATACCTTATTTAATATTGTTCAAATACATCGAGGCTACAATTGTACCTAAATATATAATCCATATAGGCTTGGATGATAAGATACCCTTTATAAAAGAATTCATCATTCCCTATTTGATGTGGTTTGGGTATATGTTCTACGGAGTCATTTTTTTAGGTATTCATTCCAAATGGGATTTTTATAAATTGTTTGTTTTCGTGGCAGGGGGCATGTTCTTATGCTTAATACTTTATATAGTTTTCCCCAACGCCCAGGATTTAAGGCCAAAAGCATTGGGAGATGATATTTTCTCAAATTTGATAAAGCTTATGTATATGGTTGACACTCCCACAAACGTATGCCCCAGTATCCATGTCTTTGACACAATTGCCGTGGATATAGCCTTAAGAAAGTCGGAGCATTTTCGTAAAATAAAATACGGGAGAACAGTCTCTACAATTATATCCGTATCTATTTGTCTTTCTACTGTGTTTATCAAACAGCATTCGGCGCTGGATGCCATATATGCAGTTATAATGGTAATAATTTTTTATATTCCTATTTATATAATTTGGGAATCAAAAATAAAAGCATATCCTTCAAAAGAAGCTCTAAAGGAAGCAAGCTAGTTAAGGTGGCTGCTGAGTTAGAATAACGTAATGAGCATTGTAAGAGTTCTGAACAAGTTCTTGGTGACACTGCCACAGAAAATGCTTAGAGTTTTTGATTGTTTGAGCGAAGGAAGTTTAAAAACTCTTGTATTTTCAAGGCAGGGAGCCTTAGAACTTGCAGAATTCGAACATGGCGAATGAAGGATTCTAACTCAGCAGCCACATACTTATACTAGCTTAACTTTATATTCTTTCATCCATTCATTGATTTGTATAAAATAAGCGATTTGCTGAGGCCCCCGGAGCAGTTGGCCGTACCATGGCCTGACATGGTAGGAGCCGTCGGAGTTTATAATGTCATTAAGCTTATTTTTATCAATGAGCTGAAGTATCGGAGAAGTGCTGTCGTTAATTATATTGTTTGCCCAGTCTTTTACTATCTTTGTATATAAAGGATGATGAGTCTTGGGATAGGGGCTCTTTTTTCTTTCCACTATATCATCGGGAAGAATACCTTTAAGTACCATTCTTAAAAGTCCCTTTTCCCTTCCATTATACAATTTTATGCTGCGCGGAATATTGAAGGAATATTCAACAATCCTGTAGTCTGCATAGGGTACTCTTACCTCAAGGCTGTTTGACATGCTCATGCGGTCTTTTCTGTTTAAGAGGGTTAACATGAACCATTTCATATTGAGGTAGAAAAGCTCTCTCATCCGCCTGTCTTCCTTCGAGTCGTCGTCAAGGAAAGGAACTGCTTTTATACTTTCTTCATATTTTGAAGCCACATAATCCTCTATAGGAAGATGACTCAGTTCCGGTGATAAAATATCCTTTCTTAAGTCGAGGGACTTAGACCAGGGAAATGTAGTGGAATAAAAATCTTCATCCCTTGTATACCAGGGGTACCCGCCAAAAATTTCATCGGCGCATTCACCTGATAATGCCACAGTAGATTGTTTTCTCACCTCTTTGCAAAAGAGGTAAAGAGAAGAATCAATATCGGCATAACCAGGCAGGTCGTTGGCACGGACGGCATCTACCAATGCGTAAGCCAATTCATCAGTATTTATGATTATGTTTTGATGGTTGCTTGCTATGAATTGGGACATGCGCTCAGCATAAACTCTATCGGAATTCGGCTCAAAATCATTGGATTTAAAATAAAGCTCATTGTCCTTGTAGTCGATAGAAAATGTATTTAATATTCCACGGTTTTGTTTTTTGAAGTAATTTGCAGCTACCGCAGATATGGCGCTGGAATCAAGGCCGCCGGATAAAAAGGTACACACCGGAACATCTGATACAAGCTGCCGTTCAATTGCATCCACTACTAAAGACCTGGTATGCTCAACTGTTGTATCAAGGTCCTCGGTATGGGGTGCGCATTTAAGTTTCCAGTATTCTTTTGAACGAAGGCCGTCTTTGTCATAAATCATAAAATTGCCGGGGCATACCTCGTAAATATCTTTAAAAACCCCGCTTCCTAATGACCTTGCCGGACCTAAACCAAAAATCTCGCACAGTCCATTCTCGTCAATCAGGGGTTCTACCTGTGGGTGTGCAAGGAGAGTCTTAATTTCTGAAGCAAAGATAAAGGAACTGCCTTTTTGAGTATAGAATAAAGGCTTTACTCCCAAGGGATCTCTTGCAAGAAAAAGTCGATTTTTCTTATCATCCCATACCCCAAAGGCATATATTCCGTTTAAGTAATCAACGCAGCTTTCTCCCCATTCAATATAAGAAACCAAAAGCACTTCGGTATCGGAATAGGAATTGAAGCTATGTCCTTTTGATTTAAGCTCTGCTCTTAATTCTTCGGTATTATATAATTCTCCGTTATAAACAAGTGTATAGGTGCTGCCTTCTATATCCCTGGTCATGGGCTGAGCACCGCCTTCGGGGTCAACGACTACAAGACGCCTGTGGCCAAGCAAAACGTTTTTAGTTGTGTAATATCCCGTAGCATCAGGACCTCTTTTTCCCAATGTTAAAGTCATTTTTTCAATGGTTTCCTTATAGCCCGTCAAATTTTCTTTGAGGTTTATCCACCCTGCAATGCCGCACATAATGGTCATCTCCTCTTACTGATTTTCATTTTCAACTAATCTATCATATGAAAAACAATTGAAAAGGTGATATTAAAGGGGTAATTTATGCCTTCATATCTGAAGATAAAAAAATGCCTGGCTTCAAGTTGAAACCAGGTTTATTTCAAAATATTATAAACCGGACAAAGAGGATTTTATTGCCTTGATAAAATCCGGAGTGGTGCCGCAGCACCCTCCCAATATTTTTACGCCTTTTTTCTTCATTGTAACAATATACTCGGCAAATTCTTCGGGAGTTATGGCATATATTGCCTTGCCGTCGACAATTTTTGGAAGACCGGCATTGGGCTGAACCATAACAGGAACCTCGGATAAAGAAAGCATTTCATAAACTATGGGAAGCATATCCTTAGGACCTAATGAACAGTTTATGCCCAGTGCATCTACACCTGACTTTTGCATGGCTTCAACTATTGATTTTACATCATGGCCTACCAGTGTTTTGCCGTTAGCTTCAAAAGTAAAAGTACATATTACCGGAAGCTTGGTATTTTTTTTGGCTGCCAAAACAGCGCACTCTGCTTCATCTAAACTTGAGAAAGTTTCCATTAGTATCAGGTCGGCGCCTTCATCTTCTCCGGGGAGTATTGCGTCGGTAAATATCTTATATGCCCGATCTTTAGTTAATTCTCCTATTGGATCCATGAATTCACCCGTAGGGCCCACATCTAAGGCTACCAGTTTATCCTTGGCTGCCGACCGTGCAATTTTAACGCCTGCACGTACCAGACTTTCAACGCTGTATTCACAGCCTTTCAATCTTATTTCATTGGCGCCGAAGGTATTTGTCGTTACGGCATGGCTTCCTGCATCGATATATTGTTTGTGTATGCTTTCTATAAGATCGGGATTGGTAATATTCAGAGCCTCGGGATGCTCGCCTAATTTAAGGCCTCTTTGTAAAAGCATGGAACCCATGGCCCCGTCAAATAGAAGGTATGGTTTGTTTAAAATATCCAGACTCATTTTTTCAGCTCCTTTATCTAAACTATATTAATATTTGAAAACATAAGTTTTAATATCATTACAAAACTTTTTATTTTACTGTTACAGTGCTAGAATATTATTTATAGTATACATCAGAAGATTTCCGATGAAAAGTATTGGAAATACTCTATTATATAAACATAGGATGAGGCGGTGCCATTATGAAAGAAAAAATACTTGAAATAATAAAAGAAAGCATGGATTTTGTTTCGGGAGAAGAGATAAGCAAATCCCTTGGGGTGTCCAGAGCTGCCATATGGAAGCATATGAAGGCATTAAAAGAAGAAGGCTATATAATAGAAGCTGTTTCGAAAAAAGGATACAAGCTTTTAAAATCGCCGGATTTACTAACGCCTAAAGAGGTGTTGCCCTTGATTAATACCCGCTTCATAGGACGTGAAATTATATATTTTGATGTGACGGACAGCACCAACAATGTAGCCCGCCAATATGCAATGGAGGGTTTCAGTGAAGGGCTTGTGGTTATAGCCGAGGAGCAGACTAAAGGTAAAGGAAGATTGGGAAGGCCATGGGAAACAAAAAGCCGTCAATCCATAGCTTTTTCAGTTGTTTTAAGGCCTTTTATAAAACCCCAGGATGCACCGGGCATAACCATTGTTTTAGGGACTGCTGTCTGCAGAGCTTTAAGGAACATAACATCATTAAAGGCGGGTATAAAATGGCCTAATGATGTAATAATAAATGGGAAAAAAGTATGCGGTATTTTGACCGAAATGAGCTCCGAAGCCGATGCAGTAAATTACATAATCGCAGGTGTGGGTATTAATGTAAATACTTCTGATTTTCCCGAGGAGCTAAAAAATATTGCTACTTCCCTTAAAATCGAGGGAAAAAAGGAATATGAACGGAGAGTCTTATTAGCAGAGGTTTTATATCAGCTTGAAAGTTTATATAAGGATTTTAAAGAACAAGGTTTAAAAAATATTCTGGAGGAGTTTAAAAGCTATTCCGTCACGCTGAACAAAAGGGTTAAAGCAGCTTCCATAAAAGGGACCATTGAAGGATTAGCCTGTGACATAACCGGAGAAGGTCTTCTGGTAATCAGGCTTGATAACGGAGAAGAGAGAAAAATCGTGTCAGGAGACGTTTCGGTGAGAGGATTAGGTACATATGTGTGATTGGTCAATTGACTTTAAAGCCAATCCATGCTACTATTAAAAAAAACCTTTAAGCTGGTCCCGAGAGGCCGGGAAGGATGAACATAAATGATATACATTATATCAGGTCTTTTTATGCCTTCCCATAGCGGAAGGCTTTTTTGATGATGTAACCTTTAAATTAGTCCAGAGAGTCTAAAAAGGAGGAGAAAACTGTGTTAAAAGGAAGGCATTTAATAGACCCCATGGATTTTACAGTTGAAGAGATGGCGCAAGTTTTTGATCTGGCGGATAAAATTATAGAGGACCAGAGAAAATACGCCGATGTTTGCAAAGGGAAGCTCCTTGCGACCCTTTTTTACGAACCAAGTACCAGGACCAGATTCAGCTTTGAAGCTGCAATGCTTCGCCTTGGCGGTCAAGTGATTGGTTTTTCGGAACCTGGCTCCAGTTCGGTATCAAAAGGAGAGAGTATAGCCGATACCATACGTACGGTGGCATGCTATACCGATATAGCCGTTATGAGGCATCCTAAGGAAGGTGCACCGAAGGTAGCGTCCATGCATTCGGATATACCTGTTATAAATGCAGGTGACGGGGGGCATCAGCATCCTACCCAGACCTTGACGGATCTTTTGACCATAAGATCTGAAAAAAGAAGATTGACGGATCTTACCATAGGCCTTTGCGGGGATTTGAAATTCGGAAGGACTGTACACTCTCTGATAAAAGCAATGTCAAGGTACAGCAACAATAAATTTATATTGATATCACCGGATGAGCTTAAAATACCTGAATATATAAAAGAAATAATTCTTCAGAAAAACAATGTGGAATTTTTAGAATGCAAAAATTTAGAAAGCGTCATAGGAGACCTTGATATATTGTATATGACAAGGGTCCAGCGTGAGAGATTTGCCAATGAGGATGATTACTTAAGGCTTAAGGACAGCTATATATTAGACTGTGAAAAGATGAAAAAGGCAAACCCTGAGATGATGGTGCTGCATCCGCTGCCCAGGGTAAACGAAATTTCCTATGAAGTGGACAACGATAAAAGAGCGTATTATTTCAAACAGGCTAAATACGGCATGTTTGTAAGGATGGCATTGATTGCAAAATTATTGGGGGTGGATGAATTATGCTAACCATAAACAGTATAACCAACGGCATTGTTATCGACCATATAAAAGCAGGACTTGGAATGAAAATATTCAATTATTTAGGCTTGGACAAAACCGATTATACCGTGGCTCTTTTAATGAATGTCCCTAGCCAGAAGCTGGGGAGGAAAGACATAATAAAGATTGAAAACGCCATAGATTTTGATTTTACTGTATTAGGACTTATTGACCCAGATATCACAATAGACGTCATTGAAGGAGAGAAGATAAAAGAAAAGATTAAGGTACAGCCTCCTTCAAATGTAAAGGATATGCTGAAGTGCAAAAATCCAAGATGTGTAACTTCTGTAGAGAGCAATATAACGAATGGTTTTTACCTTGTAGATGCCTCCAAGGGAGAATACAGGTGTGAATACTGCGATGAAATTTACAAGCTTTAGGAGGCGGATACATGGAAGTCCTTATTAAGAATGGAAGGATAGTTGACTGCTCCCAGGATTTTATCGGCGATGTTTATATTAAAGACGGAATTATAAATGAAATTGGAAAAAACTTAAACAAGGATTGTGAAACAATAAATGGGGAAGGGCTGTTGCTCCTTCCCTCCTTTATAGATTTACATGCCCACATGAGAGACCCGGGGCTTACCTATAAGGAAGATTTGCTCTCAGGAAGCAAAGCTGCTGTAAGAGGCGGATACACGGCAGTAAATTTAATGGCCAACACAAATCCTGTAGTAAGCACCATGGAAACTGTGAACTATGTATTAAATAAAGCGCAGCAAATAGGACTGGTTGATATTTTTCAGGCTGTTTCAATTACAAAAGATTTTAACGGTGTTGATATAGACCACCTGGACAGAATTGATTCTTCGGTAAAGGTAATTTCCGACGATGGGAAAGGGGTGTTAAACGACAGTGTAATGTATAAAGCCATGATAAAAGCTAAAGAAAAGGGCTTTGTAATACTGTCCCATGCAGAAAACAGCGACATGACCCCCCATGATACCAGAATGGCAGAGGATTTGATGACCATAAGGGATTTGTATCTTGCAAGACATACGGGATGCCATCTTCATATGGCTCATGTCAGCACCAAAGAATCAATGGAAGAAATCATAAGGGCGAAAAAGATGGGTTATAGCATTACCTGCGAAGTGTCACCCCACCATCTTGCACTGACGGATGATATCGATTATCGGGTAAATCCTCCCTTGAGAAAAAAAGAGGATGTTGACTGTTTGATTTACGCATTAAGAGAGGGATGGGCAGATGCAATTGCGACAGACCATGCACCCCACAGCATTGAAGATAAAAAAAAGGGCTCACCGGGAATTTCAGGCATAGAGACAGCCTTTTCATTTTCTTTTACAAAGCTTGTTAAGAAAGGACATATAAGTCTTAATAAGCTGAGTGAAGTAATGTCAAAAAAACCTTCGAGAATTCTTGGCCTTAACAAAGGTGAAATAAAAATAGGATATGACGGAGATGTGGTCCTAGTGGATATCGATAATATGTATAAGGTGCAGGCAGATGAATTTCAATCCAAGGGTAAAAATACTCCAATCGACGGGATGGAGCTTTACGGCATAGTAATAAGGACAATTAAGGGCGGAAAAACTGTCTATAGTCTGGAGGGATAAAGATGATATCCTATCATAAATACAGTGTTTGTGAAAATGAAATTGTTTCAAAAGGCATATACAAGCTGTCTGTTAAAGGAAGCTTTGAAGGCAAGCCAGGGCAGTTTTATATGCTGAGGGCATGGGGGACTGAGCCCATACTTTCAAGGCCCATAAGCATACACGATAAAATTAAGGATAAAATATCCTTTTTATATGAGGTAAAAGGCAGGGGCACAGTACAATTTAGCAGCCTTGATACAGGGGATGAAATTGAGCTTTTAGGGCCTTTGGGCAATGGTTTTGATTTATCAGGATTAAAGGGTAAAGTGGCACTGGTAGCCGGAGGAATAGGTGTTGCTCCCATGTTTTATACAGCCAAAGAATTAAAGGGTGTAAGCTTGGATTTATATGCAGGCTTCAGGGACGATACTTATATAATAGAAGATTTTAGGAAGTATGTTGACAGCATAAAATTTTCAACAGATACTGGAAAGTCTGGCCATAAGGGTTTTATAACGGATATCTTTGACCCAAGTGTATATTCTTCCGTCCTTTGTTGCGGCCCTGAAATTATGATGAAAAAAGTGGTTGAAATGTGTAATGCAGGGGATGTGCCTGTGTACATTTCCATGGAGAAGCATATGGCCTGCGGAATAGGAGCATGCCTGGTATGTGCCTGCAAGACTAGAGAAGGTAATAAAAGGGCGTGCAAGGATGGCCCGGTTTTTAACGGAAAGGATGTGCTCTTTGATGCTTAATGTTAATATTTGCGGAATAGAGTTTAAAAATCCCCTTATTGCCGCGTCAGGTACCTTCGGATTCGGGCGGGAATACAAGGAACTCTTTGATATATCCCGCTTAGGGGGTATTTCATCAAAGGGGCTTACTTTAAATAAAAAAGAAGGCAATAACGGACTAAGGATATATGAGACATCAAGCGGAATATTAAACAGCGTGGGCCTGCAAAACCCGGGGGTCGACGGGTTTATAAAAGATGAGCTTCCATTTATGAAAAGCCTTGACACTGTTGTCATAGCCAACCTTGGCGGAGGAACAATAGAAGAATATATAAAGGGGATTGAAAAGCTGAATGATACCGATGTGGATATGGTTGAGCTTAATATTTCCTGCCCCAATGTTAAAAGCGGAGGTATGGCCTTTGGCATAAAATGTGCCGATGCCTTTGATATAGTTTCAAAGGTAAGGGATATATGTAAAAAACCTCTCATGGTAAAGCTTTCTCCCAATGCAGAGGATATAGTTAAAATGGCAATAACCTGCGTTGAGGCGGGGGCAGATGTACTTTCTCTGGTAAATACCTTTAAAGCCATGGCCATTGATATTAAAAGAAGAAAGCCGGTATTTGACAACATTACGGCCGGACTCTCAGGACCTTCCATTAAACCTATTGCCCTTAGGATGGTATATGAGGTGGCAGGAGCAGTTGATGTTCCCGTTGTAGGAGTGGGCGGCATTATATCTTCCCAGGATGCTCTGGAATTTATAATGGCAGGAGCAGCTGCAGTGCAGGTAGGAAGCGGCAACTTCATAAAGCCTGATATTTGTATTGATATTATCGACGGGATAGAAAAATTCATGATTGGAGAAAATATAAAAAGTTTAGGCGAGATAAGAGGAATTATATAATTATAAGCTCTTAGAGTATATAGTTTTTGTAATATTTTGTTAACTATTCTCTTTTGAAATCCATATAGCTCATTGAGGCTATAGCATATTTAAAAAAACAAGATTTTATGGTAACATAGACTTGTAAAGCCGGCATCAAAAATTGAGCCGGACTACAAAAAATTTATTTATTAATTTGTCCGGTATCTTAAAAAGAACTGGAACAGGAGGTTTTAAAAATGAAAAATGCAGTAAATGCTACCAGTCAGTCTTCCTTCAACACGAGGAAATTGACAACTATAGCCTTGCTTGGTGCTATAGCAGCAGTAATGAGTCTGACTCCTTTTGGATTCATACAGGTAGGAGTTATACGAATCACATTTATGCACATACCCGTTATAGTCGCTGCCATATTGGAGGGACCTCTTGCCGGAGCGGCAGTAGGCCTGATATTTGGAGTAGCCAGTCTTGTAAGCAATCTTTCCACTCCCCTTGCCCCGGTATTTCTCAATCCGATGGTATCAATTGTGCCCAGAATACTGATAGGCGTGCTTTCAGCCTATATATACAGGGCATCAAAAAGTTCAATTTTAGCTGCTGTTGTAGGTACAGCCACCAACACTGTGGGAGTACTTGGAATGATTTATTTAGTGGCAGCGCAGCAGTTTGCCAATATCAGGGGAATAACCATGGATAATTTAGGGAAGGTGCTTTTAGGCGTTGCAGCCACTAACGGTTTAGCCGAGATTGCAGTTGCTGTTGTGTTAATTGCAGCAATAGTGAAGGCATTGAACAGAACCAGAAAATGATGTAAGGCAGACTTTTGTCTGCCTTAATTAATATGGAGGAAAAATTATGTTGTTTGTAATTGATGTTGGCAATACTAATATTGTATTGGGCATTTTAGAAGGTAATAAGCTTTTAAAAGATTGGAGGATGTCTACGAATATACCTAGAACCTCCGATGAATTCGGTATTACGGTTAAGTCTCTCTTTGAAAGCAGCGGGTATAGTATGGACATGATAGATGGGGTTATAATATCCTCCGTTGTTCCCAATATTATGTATTCTTTTGAACATATGATAAAGAAATATTTTGATATTGACCCTGTTGTGGTAGGGCCCGGGGTAAAGACGGGTATAAATATTAAATATGATAACCCCAAGGAAGTGGGAGCGGACAGAATTGTAAATGCCGTGGCAGCCCATGAAATATATGGAGGTCCTTTGATTATAATAGACTTTGGTACGGCTACCACATTTTGCGCTGTTACTGCAGGCGGCGATTACTTAGGGGGAGCCATAGTGCCCGGTATAATAATATCCAGTGAGGCTTTATTTTCAAGAGCCGCCAAGCTTCCAAGGATAGAGCTTGTAAAGCCACATTCAATTATATGCAAGAATACGGTACAGAGCATGCAATCGGGTATAATATACGGATATGCAGGCCAGGTTGAATATATAGTGAAGAAAATGAAGGAAGAGATGAAAAAATACGATGAAAAAGAGCCTTATGTCGTAGCAACAGGAGGGTTATCAAGGCTTATTGCATCGATAACCTCATCTATAAATGAAGTAAACGGGTATCTGACGTTAGAAGGATTGAGGATAATATACGAAAAAAACAAGGAATAGGCCCGGTGAATTTATATGAAGATAGGCAGTATTGAATTTGAAAATAATGTTTTTTTAGCCCCCATGGCGGGTGTTACAGATAAACCCTTCAGAGTCATATGTAAAGAGCTGGGCTGCGGTTTTGTATATACTGAGATGGTAAGTTCAAAAGGGCTTTATTATAACAGCTCAAAGACCCATCTCATGCTGGATATCCATGAGAAAGAGGCGCCTGCAGGAGTTCAGCTTTTCGGCTCCGACCCCGGAATAATGGGCGAGATGGCAGGCCTGGTGAGCAGGGATGAGCGGGTGAGTATAATTGATATTAATATGGGCTGCCCGGCACCTAAGATTGTAAAAAATTGTGAAGGTTCTGCCCTTATGAAGGATACGGACCTTGCATCACGAATAATTAAAAGCGTGGTTAAAGGTTCAAAGGTACCCGTAACCGTTAAATTCAGAAAGGGCTGGGATGATAATAGCATAAATGCCGTCGAATTTGCAATTATGGCAGAGGAGAGCGGGGCCAGTGCCGTAACTGTTCATGGAAGGACAAGAGCCCAGATGTATGAAGGCCATGCAGACTGGAATATAATAAAGGAAGTAAAAAAGGCTGTTAAAATTCCTGTCATAGGAAATGGGGATGTTTTTTCACCTCAGGCGGCTAAAGGACTTTTAGAAGAAACTCTCTGTGACGGAATATTGATTGCCAGGGGGGCTATGGGTAACCCCTGGATTTTTAGACGGACAATACATTATCTGAAAACCGGTGATTTAATTCCTGAGCCGTCTCCTTCCGAAAGAATTCAGACGGCAGTAGATCATATAAATATGATGGTGGATTATAAAGGCGAGGTTAACGGGATTAAAGAAATGAGAAAGCATGTGGCCTGGTATATTAAAGGCCTGAAAAATTCCACCGATGTCAAAAACATGGTGAATACTATAAATGCACAAAAAGAAATGGTTGATGTTCTGGAAAGATATAAAATGGCATTTGAGAATTAAGTTTTTTATACTCCCATGTTTAAGGGAGTATTTTTTTTATATAAAATGGCAATAAGTTAATTATACTTGGATTTAATTATTATGAGTTCCTGGGAGGAAGGACACATGAAAAGAGTTGTTTCGGTAAGCCTGGGTTCATCTGCAAGGGACCACAGGGTTATAGCTAATATAATGAACGAAGAATTTGAAATAGAAAGAATAGGGACAAACGGCAGTATGGAAAAGGCCATAAAATTGATAGAGCAACTGGATGGCAAAGTTGCTGCTTTTGGCATGGGCGGTATTGATTTATACTTAAACAGCGGAAATAAAAGATATATTATAAAGGATGCAAAGCCTATAAATGCAGCGGCAAAAATATCTCCCATACTGGACGGAAGTTTTGTAAAGAATACCCTGGAGAGAAAAGTAATAAAATATATAAGGGATAAGGGAATTGTTGATTTTAAAAACAAGAATGTACTTTTGGTATGCGGTCTTGACAGATTTGGAATGGCAGAAGCTATTACACAGGAAGGAGCGCTTTTAACCTTTGGAGATTTGATATTTTCCATTGGATTGGATTACCCTATACATTCCATAAAGGCATTGCAGCTTATTGCCGGCATACTTGCACCTATTATATGCAGAATGCCTTTTGAAATGATATATCCTACCGGGGAAAAGCAGCATGAAAAAAATTATAAATATACGAAATACTTTCATGAGAATGAAATAATCGCGGGAGATTTCCTGTATATAAAAAGATATATGCCGGATGATATGAAGGATAAGATCGTAATTACAAATACGGTAACGGCTAAGGATATAGAAGAACTTAACAAAAGCGGAGTTAAGCTTTTAATCACTACTACACCTGAGCTTGACGGACGGTCCTTTGGGACCAATGTAATTGAAGCGGTACTTACGGCAATATCGGGTAAGAAGCCGGGGGATATTAAGGAAGAAGAGTTTGACAACCTAATTGATATGGCTGGGTTTATACCCAGAGTTGAGCATTTTGGAAAGTATGAAGAGCAGGCTTTTAAATAAAGTGAATTTAAGGAATATCAAGAGCAGGTGATGACTTGGGAAAATTCAGCATTTTATCTTTAGCAACGGAAGATGAATTTTCTGAAAGGTATAGAACCTTGAATATCATGGGAAAGAAGATGAAGGATTTTTTACTGCCCCGCATGCCGGGATATATAGCAGGGACAATAACTGACTTCGGAGTGGAGGGTTTTAATGTCTCAGGCTGCAGAATATGCATGCCGCCATACAAATGCGATAAGGATGGTATAAGAAAGATCCTTAGAAAGGCCAGAACTTTTGGGGGAGATATTCTGGTATTGGAGCCGGAAGTTTCAAAGATATCCTTGGAGAAGGCATCTAATATGATAGTTTCCAAAGGGACATTTTATACGCCCTATACATTTATAAATGCAGTTAAATCCGTTGCATCCTTGATGGGCATTGATTTTATGCGCAGCAACATAGTTATTGCAGATGCCTATACCGAGGGGGGCATTATAATCACTGAGCTTTTACTGAACGAGGTATTATATCTTACATTATGCACCGTAAATAGGGATAAGCTTTTAATGAAACTTACGGAATATATCAGAAAAAGCGGGCTCTCCCCTGCAGTTGCCGGAAATTACAAAAAGGCCATGGTTAACTGTGACATACTTATATACGCGGGAGGTGCGGATATAAGGGAGCTTATAAGCTATTCAAACAGGAAGATTCTAATTGCAAACCTGACGGGAGAAGGTATAAGGGTTGACAAGGATGTATTAGCGATTGATGACGTTCTTTTAAAAGGCAGCAATAAATCTGCAATAAACGGAGAAGAGGATATGAGGTATTTTACATCCAGGGTATGGGAAGGGGCTCTTTTAACTAAGGTTGACGGCATTCCTAAACACCCGGATTTTAAATTCTCCACACAATTGGGTAAAATGGCAGAAAAGCTGGGAATAGGCATGAAGGCTGTAATAAGCAAAGGAAAAACGCTGGATAGGGAAGACATTTACAAATATAGATAATGTTATCTAATTAATCCGTGCAATCCTTCGAGTGTATTTATTGGTAAAGGTATAAAATTATTGACAATTAATTTCCTGTGTTTTATAATAACAGCAATGAATTTAAAAGGACATCATGCAAGCACTGTAAAGATGATTCTTTACAGTGCTTGCTATAATTATGCTTTAACCATAATAAAACAATATTGGTCATCTCCGTAAAATTTAATGTAATACGCATTGAAATCGGCTTTTGTCAATGGCTTGCATGCTGTGTTGGTGATGTAATGTAATTGAATAAATTTAAAATATATGCATATATTAACCGCATATGAAATAGTTTTAGTATTAAGAAAGAACGGGATGCGTTTCTTTACCTTTCAAGTCTATATAATAATATAGGCTTGTTCTATAAATACTATTATTGTGTCAAAAGGGGAGAATAAAATGGGCGAAACAGGAAAACAGGTGGTTCTGACATACGAAGGAGTTAAAAAGCTGGAAGAGGAATTGGAATACCTGAAAACGGTTAAGAGAAAAGAGATAACTCAAAAGATAAAAACCGCTCTGTCTTTTGGTGACTTAAGTGAAAACTCGGAATATGATGAGGCAAAGAACGATCAGGCCTTTGTAGAAGGAAGAATCGCGCTTCTTGAAAATATGCTGAAATCAGCAAAAGTCATAGATGAAGACGATATTACTACGGACAAGGTAAATGTGGGTTGTACCGTAAAGGTTAAAGATGTTGAATTCGATGATGATATAGAATATACAATTGTAGGTTCTGCAGAAGCAGACCCGGGCAAGCTTAAAATATCCAACGAATCTCCCGTAGGCAGAGGCCTTATGGGCAAAAAGGTGGGAGACGAAGTTGAAATAAGCGTCCCTGACGGGATTATCAAATACGTGATTTTAGAAATTAAGAAGTAATATGGGGGTTTAGTTCCATGTCAAACGAAGAAGTAAATTTTGCGGCACTTGAAGAAGAGTATAATGAATTAATAAAGCAAAGAAGGCAAAAATTAAGCGATCTTCAGGCAAAGGGAGATGATCCCTTTGATACGTACACTTATGATGTAACTCATTCCTCGAAACAGATAAAGAATGGGTTTGATACTCTCGAAGGTGCCGAGGTGTCTGTTGCAGGAAGGCTGCTCTCAAAAAGGGTCCAGGGGAAAGCTGGTTTTTCAGACCTTTATGACAGATATGGCAAAATTCAGCTTTATTTAAAGATAAATGATTTAGGGGAAGAAAAATTAAAATTCTTTAAAACTTTAGATATTGGAGATATTATCGGTGTTAAGGGTGTGGTATTTAAAACCCACGCCGGCGAAATATCCATCCATGTAAAAGATTTTACCCTTTTAACGAAATCCCTGATGACTCTTCCGGAAAAATGGCACGGCTTGAAGGATCCGGATTTAAGATACAGGCAAAGATACGTGGATTTGATAATCAATCAGGAAGTAAGGGAAACCTTCTTGAAAAGAACTGAAATAATTAAATCCATAAGGCGCTTTTTAGACAACAGGGATTATATAGAAGTGGAGACGCCTATACTTTCTGCAATTGCAGGAGGCGCCGCTGCAAGGCCTTTTATAACACATCACAATACATTGGATATAGATATGTATCTTAGAATAGCAACGGAGTTGTATTTAAAAAGGCTTATAGTAGGCGGTTTTGAAAGGGTATATGAAATAGGAAAAAACTTCAGAAATGAAGGTATGGATATAAGGCATAATCCTGAATTCACAATGATAGAGCTGTATGAAGCATATGCGGATTACAACGATATGATGGAATTGACAGAAAACATGCTGGCTCAAGTGTGCCTGGATGTTTTAGGGACTACAAAGGTTGTCTATCAGGGTACAGAAATTGATTTTAAACCGCCCTGGAGAAGACTTACAATGATGGATGCTGTGAAGGAATACGCAGGAATAGACTTCAATGGAGTAAAGAGTGATGAAGAGGCAAGAGAAATTGCTAAAAATCATAAATTGGATCTTAAAAAGAAGCTTCAGGATTGCACAAAGGGAGATATTTTAAACGCCCTCTTTGAGGAGTATGCGGAAAGCAAGCTTATACAGCCTACTTTTCTCCTGGATTATCCAGTTGAAATATCGCCTCTTACAAAGAAGAAGAGAGGGAATCCCGAGCTGACCGAAAGGTTCGAAGCTTTCATCTACGGAAGGGAAATTGCAAATGCCTATTCGGAGCTCAATGACCCTATAGTTCAAAAAGAAAGATTCCTTCAGCAGATAAGGGAAAGAGAATTAGGCGATGATGAAGCATACATGATGGATGATGATTTTATCAATTGCCTTGAAATAGGTATGCCGCCTACAGGAGGATTGGGAATAGGAGTAGACAGGATAGTAATGTTTTTGACTGACTCTTATTCAATAAGAGATGTAATATTATTTCCGACAATGAAACCCAGAGACTAAATAAAAGCCGGCCTTATGGCCGGCTTAATTTATATGAATGACTCATTGCTTTTGAAGGATAATTATGTTAGTGTTTGAATAGAAAAATTTGATATATATCTAAAGAAGGGTATGGTATCTGGTGTTTGAAGGTAAAAAAAATAAGCCTGTTTCATGGCAGGATGAAGTGTATAAAGCGGCAAATAAAATAAGAGAACTTGTTATGGAGCATACCATAAAGAATAAGGGAGGATATATAAGCCAGGCCTGTTCATCGGCTGAGATATTTGCCACCCTTTACTTAAGGATAATGAATCTGGAAAAGCTTGATAA
The DNA here is from genome assembly GCF_001317355.1 of Oxobacter pfennigii. NCBI lineage: Bacteria > Bacillati > Bacillota > Clostridia > Eubacteriales > Clostridiaceae > Oxobacter > Oxobacter pfennigii. The sequence continues at coordinate 3,740 of NZ_LKET01000051.1, read as the reverse complement.
GCCCCTTATACCCGGGAGGTTTCAGGGGACTCCGGGACAGGGGAAAGACCGTATAAGCGGTTCAATATATAACGGGGCAAAGGGACCTTTCTATGACAGATTTATATTATCGCCTACCCATTATTCCCTTGTGCTCTACGCTGCGCTTATTGCTGCAGGGCGTATGGATCCAGATGGGCTTTTAGAGTTTAATAAGGATGGCAGTGTAGTGGAAATGATAGGAGCCGAGCATTCTCCGGGAATGGAAGTTATGACCGGCTCACTAGGTCAGGGAATAAGCCAGGGAGCAGGAATAGCCCTGGCGAGAAAACTAAAAGGAGAGACCGGGAGAGTAGTGCTCTTCATGTCTGACGGCGAATGCCAGTCGGGGCAATTCTGGGAAGCGGTTCAGGCAGCTTCATTTCATAAGCTGGATAATATGCTATTCTATGTGGATGTGAACGGTTATCAGTGCGACGGAAAAATGGAGGATGTTATGAATATAGAACCCTTCGACAAAAGGCTGGAGTCTTTCGGAGCCCGGGTTTTTCGGGTTGACGGGCATGATGTGGAGGCCCTTAGTGCGTTGGGGAATCTTAAGCCTGACGGAAGGCCTACATTTATATTGTGCGATACCGATGCCACAAGAGGAATAGATATACTTAAAAAAAGAGGTTCTAAAATGCACTATGTCAGGTTTGTTTCAGAAGATGAAAGAGAAGAGTACAGGCTGGCTTTTGAGAAAATAAAAAGCTCTGATGCATTGTAAACCGGAGGTTATAATATGGAGATATTATCTAAAGTTCATGCGAAAAACCTTATCAGGTGGGCGAAAAATAAACCTAAAGTGCTGGTTCTTTCAGCTGATTTGACAAGTTCCGTTGAGATTGACTTATTCAGAGATACATACCCTGAGCGCTTTTTTTCCATGGGTATTGCAGAGCAAAATATGTTAAGCTTTGCAGGCGGATTGGCTAGGGAAGGATTTATTCCCTTTGTACATACCTTTGGGGTTTTCATATACAGAAGGGCTTATGATCAGATTGCGATGTCCGTTGCTTATCCCAATCTTCCCGTAAAGATGTTTGGGTTTTTACCCGGAGTGATGACACCGGGGGGAGCTACCCACCAGGCTATAGAGGATATTTCGGTAATGCGCTCCCTCCCTAATATGACTATACTTGAATGCGGTGATGTCACAGATGTGGAATCGGTTTTGGATGTGGCGCATTCAATAGACGGTCCCGTTTATATAAGGATTCTGAGAGGCGAGATACCCAGGCTCTTTGAAAGCAACGAGCCTATGGTTTTCAATAAGGCAAGGACGCTCTGTGAAGGAAATGATATAGTAGTGCTTTCAAGCGGTATATGCACCGAAGAAGCCCTTCGTGCCGTACAGGCATTAAAAGCAAAAGGGATATCAATTAAGCATATGCATATTTCCACCCTTAAGCCTTTTAATGATCCTCCGGTAATAGAAGCAATAGAAAAATCAAAATACGGTGTTATAACAATAGAAAATCATTCAGTCGTGGGCGGTCTTGGAACTATTATTGCAGAAGAAATAGCCAAGGCAGGTATAGGTAAAAAGCTCGTTAAGGTAGGTCTTAGGGATACTTTTGTTCATGGCGCAAGCAAGCAATATTTAATGAAAGAATACGGGATTGATGCCATGGCCCTTATATATGAGGTAGAAAAGCTATTGGGGGCAAAATTTGATATAAAAGAGGAAGAGCTTTCTAAAGCTTTTGTAGCTGCGGTTCACAGTGATGCCAAAGCAGAGGCCTTGTAAATTTACTTAAAGCATGGAGGAAAGATTAGTGTTTTTTAATGGTATTTCTGACTATAAATTATCGGGTGAAAGATTTGCTGTTGAATACAGGATTTACGGAAATGAAAGTGAGGCCTATGCAAAGGCAAAGGATATATGCATTGAACAGACGGTGGAATTTCCTGAGGAACTGGTGCCGGAAGGTTTTATACGGGATTTTATTGTAGGAAAGATAGAATACTTTAAACCCTATGATGATAATTCCTTTAAGGTAAAAATAAGCTTTTGCATAGAAAGTGCCGCAGGAGAACTTACTCAGCTTTTAAACGTCATTTTCGGAAACATAAGCATAAAGCCGGAAATTAAGGTGGAAAACATAGAATTGCCTCAATCAATATTGTCTTTATTTAAAGGGCCCAGGTTCGGAAGGGAAGGGATAAGAAAGCTCTTAAAAATTGAAAAACGCCCCATATTGTTCACAGCCTTAAAGCCTATGGGAATTTCAGCAAAGGATATGGCTGAGCTTGCCTATAAATTTGCATTGGGGGGAATCGATATAATTAAAGATGACCACGGGATTTCCAATCAGCCCTTTTCCCCTTTTGAAGAACGAGTTAAGCTATGCACTGAGGCCGTCAGAGCAGCCAATATAAAGACAGGGAATAATGCAATTTATGTCCCTAATATAACTGCTCCATATGAAGAGGTGATGGGAAGGGCCGAATTTTCTAAGAAAATTGGCGCGGGGGGCCTTTTGATTTCGCCGGGGTTATCGGGTTATGATATAATGAGGCAAATTGCCTGTGATGATAATATAAGACTTCCCATATTCAGCCATCCGGCTTTCCAAGGTACATATGTTATGGGAAGGGAAGGAATATCTCATGGAGTGCTGTTCGGACAAATAGCAAGGCTGGCAGGGGCAGACGGTACAATCTATCCTAACTTTGGAGGCCGGTTCTCCTTCACCCGTGAAGAGTGCGAAGATATATCAAGAAGAACAGAAGAGCCTATGGGGGATATAAAATCCATATTTCCCTGTCCGGCAGGTGGAATGAGTCTATCCAGTATACCTGAATCTTTAAAAGTATACGGTAATGATGTTATATTCCTGGTAGGGAGCGGACTTTTTAAAAATGGACCTGATATTATAGAGAGCAGCCGCTATTTTCGTGATATTATTGATAAGCATTATGTTTAATCGATAGGCATAAATTATCCTTAAAACAAAGACAAAAGCAATAGAACTCCTTTTAAAAAAATTATTCTAATTTCATCAACGAACGGATATCAGATGGAAGATACGAAAACGCTTCCGGGTCACTGAATAAGTGGTCCGAAAGCGTTAATATCTTCTTAGTTGCTGTATTATTTTCTTGATAAAAATTTTATAATGCGAAACAACAAAAATATAATAACTATTATTAATACAATAATAAGTAATTCTACTGCACCTATACTTTTATTCATTTTAATTACCTTTCATTTTAGCATGGCCTACTATGACTATAATTAACCTTGATATTATTTGAATAACCCGCTTAACTGTATTATATATTTATATATTACTTTGTGTCAAGTGTTTCCAATGTAAGAAAATATGCACAGGCGCAGAAGCAATAATTTTTAAGAAGTTCTTAACTAAATTACATTATCCGGGGGGGACCTCTTCTAGGCATAAATCGTCCTTTGCCAATACATAAAAAAACCAAAAAGGATTTTGAAAAAAGCGATTGACATCAAAAATAAAAGGTGATAAGATAGTTATTGTCGCTGGTTAAGCGACGATTCAATGGTCCTTGAAAATTGAACAGTGTGAGAGATTGTGTGAAGCGTTTCAGGTAAGACTGAAACAACCCAAATTAATTATCATGGATAATGAGTTATCTTCGATAATTAGTCACAATATCTTTTGAGAAACCTAGAACAGTAATTAATAGCTAGTTAAGTCTAGCTAGGAAATAAACTTAACATGAGAGTTTGATCCTGG